>JAKRWB010000735.1 GCA_022353185.1 ANME-2 cluster archaeon
ACAGGGTTCTTGAAATAAATCCAAAACACGAAGAAGCTCTCAGAAACAAAGCTGTTGCGCTATTGAGATTGGATAAGTATATGGAAGGGCTGGAAGTTGCAAAGGAAACATTAGATGTTGTAACCGAAGAACATTCTAAAATTGATGCTTTGCTTATTATAATTGAAGCTTATATCCATCTTAACAGAAAGATTGAAGCTGCCTTTGAAGTAGAAAAAATATACCCCAAAATGGCCGACATGAAGCCGGAATTAATTGGATATTTTGTCGAGTATTGTTTAATTCTGACGATGGGAGAATTAGAAGATGGCAATCGTGGAAATGCAGCAAAATTCATTAAAATGGCTTTTGAGAATAGCTCCAAATTGGAGATAGGTATTGTCAAAGAATTGACAATGAATTTCTTAAAGGATGCAGCTGATTCAGGAGAACTGCCAGTTATTAAAGCAGCAACAGAAGAAATATTAAATCAGCAAAAAGATGAATTGACAGGACTTCTCAGACCCATCTTGAAGGCAATAGAAATCATCGAAACAAGAGAACTCAAGAAATACTATGACCTTCAGATCGAAGAAAGGGAGATTGTGGCAGATGTGGTGAGGAAAATCACAAAATCCGATGAATTGGTGCCGGATGAGTTAAAACGAAAGGAAGCGGGGTAACACCATTGGAACCACAGACTCATATTTCCCAGCGAACAGGAAGAGCTAATGAAGTCGGCAGTGTCACAAGGTCAAAGGCAGAGTCTAAAGCCGCTTATGACAGGATGAGCAAATGGTATGACCTATTGACCGGGGGCAGTGAAAAAAAGTTCAGGGAAGCCGGGCTTGAAAAGCTGGATGCCCGCGAGGGAGAAGTGATACTTGAACTGGGTTTTGGTACAGGACACTGCATTTCAGCTATCGCAAAAGCAGTGGGTGATTCTGGAAAGGTTTACGGGATAGACATATCAGAAGGTATGTTGGGGATAACTTCTGAGAAGCTCGCCAAAGCAGGCCTTACAGAGCGGGCCGAGTTGACATGTGGAGATGCCACATCCCTGCCGTACCCTGATGATTTCTTTGATGCAATATTCATGAGTTTCACGCTCGAGCTATTCGATACTCCGGTTATCCCGGTTGTCCTGCAGCAGTGCAAAAGGGTGCTAAAAGACGGCGGGCGCATCTGCGTGGTGGCTATGTCAGGGAGTACAAACCCGGGGACCGTGATGAAAGTATATGAATGGGCACACAGGAACTTTGAAAAATATGTAGACTGCCGCCCGATATTTGTCGAGCAGGCGCTGGAAGATGCCAGTTTCAATATTCTTGATACAACCACATTATCTATGTGGGGTTTGCCTGTTAAGATTGTACTGGCAGTAAAGTGAAAATATATGCCGCAGAGGTCGCGAAGAATCCAATGATTAGACAATAATGGCAGTTCAACATTGAAGAGAAACAGTATTTTTAAATAGAGTTGAAATAACACATAATAGCACTATACTAAATATATTTGTACAGAACGAAGAAAACGCATAAAAGTGGATATAACCATGTTGCAACTTATCGTCAACGGGATAGTTTTGGGAAGCATCATCGCCCTGGCCGCCATCGGCCTGACAATGGTATACGGTGTCCTGAATTTTGCCAACTTCTCACACGCCGATTTCCTGGCATTTGGTGCATATATCGCTTTCGTACTTAATGCAGTCCTCGGCATAAATCTAATTTTATCATTCTTCATTGCAATTGCAATATCCGGTGCCATCGGTGTGCTTCTGGACTTTTTGGTATGGAAACCCATGCGCAAGAAAAATGCAGACCTGGTGAGCCTCATCATTATTTCCATCGGACTTGCGCTTATCGTTCGCAACTCCATAATATTCATCTGGGGAGGTAGCACCCGGAACTTTGACCTGCCTGTTCGTAAAGGCATTGAGATGCTTGGAATAACAGTGACCCACAACCAGCTCATCGGAATGGGTACTGCCATCCTGTTCATGGTGATGCTCCACTATTTCCTGAAACATACAAAGATGGGCAAAGCCATGCGGGCAATTTCTGACGATATCAACCTGGCCAGGGTGTCAGGTATTGATGCCGACAAGGTCATCATGTGGATGTGGTTCGTCGGGATAGGGCTGGCAGGTGCGGCTGGCATACTGTACGGACTGGAAACCACTATCAGGCCAAATATGGGATGGTTCCTCATCCTTCCCATGTTCGCAGCCGTTATCCTGGGGGGTATCGGCAACCCCTACGGTGCCATGGTGGGCGGTATGGTAATCGGGCTGTCCCAGGAATTGAGCCTTCTCATCCTTCCATCAGAATATAAAATGGGAGTAAGTCTTGCAATTATGATACTGGTCCTGTTGTTCAAACCCGAAGGGCTCTTCAAGGGGACAAAAGCATGATCGACTATCTGGTAGCAATCAGTCTCATCATAGGAATCTATGCCATATTCTCAATAGGGCTGAACCTGGAATGGGGTTTCACCGGGCTTATCAATTTCGGGCATGTGGGATTCATGGCCATCGGCGCCTACACCACAGTACTGATGAACCAGAGCGGAGCGCCTCTGTGGCTCTCCATGATATCAGGTGTGGTGCTGGCAGGTTTTTTCGGCCTGCTGGTAGGTATCCCGACCCTCAGGCTCAGGGAGGATTACCTGGCCATTGTCACTATCGGTTTTTCAGAGATTGTCAGGTTGTTCCTGCTTAACGAGGAATGGCTTACCAGGGGACCCATGGGATTGTTCGGTTTTGACAGGCCATTTGAAGAAATGATAACCTTCGATTACAATTATTTCCTGTTCATCCTGGTATTCGGCTCACTGGCCGTCATTTACCTGCTTCTTGAAAAACTGGTGCACTCTCCATGGGGCAGGGTATTAAAATCCATACGTGAGGATGAAGATGTGGCATCCGCCCTTGGTAAGGATGTGTTCCGCTACAAGATCCAGGCGTTGATGATAGGCTCGGCCATTGCAGGGTTGGCGGGTGCCTTTTTGGCATTCAATATCCAGTATATCAATCCGCGTAACTTTATCCCCATGGAAACATTCTATGCATGGATAATCGTGGTGCTGGGGGGAAGTGCCAGGAATAAAGGCACCATCCTTGGTGCCATTTTAGTCCAGTCATTTTACAGCGGCACCCGGTATCTGCAGGACTTTGTACCCCTGGCATCCCATCAGATGGCTGCATTAAGAGTCATGGTGATCGGGTTGCTCCTGGTATTGCTGATGATGTATAAACCGCAAGGCTTGCTTGGCAGGAAAGAAGAACTGACACTGGGGCAATAAAATGGTACAGGAAATCCTGAAGGTCCAGGATGTGAAAAAGCATTTCGGAGGCGTCATGGCAGTGGATGGTGCATCGTTTAGTGTGGAAGAGCAGACCATCAGGGGGCTCATTGGCGCCAACGGTGCAGGCAAGACCACCCTGTTCAATCTCATAACCGGCTACTATAAACTTGACAGCGGCACGATATTTTTCAAGGATGAAAGGGTCGACCAGATCCCTACATATAAAAAAGCCCGCAAAGGCATGGTCAGGACATTCCAGTTGACAAAGGTACTGTCCCGGATGACCGTGCTGGAAAATATGCTGCTCGGTCCGAAGCTGCAAACCGGTGAGCAGATACGCAATATCTTTTTCAGGCCAAAAAAGGTCGCAGATGAAGAAGCAAAAATCATGGAAAAGGCTATTGAAACCCTGGAATTTTTTGACCTGATGCACATGAAGGATGATTATGCCGGAGCTCTCTCCGGCGGCCAGAAACGGCTGCTTGAGATGGCCAGGGCATTGATGACTGACCCGAAAATGCTGCTGCTGGACGAGCCCTTCGCTGGTGTCAATCCCACCCTGGCAAGGAAATTGGTCGGGCGCATCAAGGAACTTAAGGAAAGGGGTATGACATTCCTTATCATCGAACACGATATGCCGCTGATAACCGAGGTGAGCGACACCCTCAGTTTCATGAACCAGGGCCGGATAATCCTTGAGGGGCCGCCCGAGGATGTCAAGAAGGACCCCAGGGTACTGGATGCCTATCTGGGGGACGGGGCATG
>JAKRWB010000736.1 GCA_022353185.1 ANME-2 cluster archaeon
ACTGGTAGTGCGCCAGACGGTGCCACCGTTACCATTTCAAACAGTATCATGACAAACCAGGGCAGGTTGTTCACCTATATCCAGACAACTACTGCCGATAACGGCAAATACAGCTTTGAAGTACCATATTCCACACAGGGCCCCATACCGGGTGAGACCAACTTTGATACCAGGCCCACCGGGTCATATACCATCACTGCAGGGGATGTATCAAAGACCGTGGATGTAGCAGAACAGGATGTATTGAACGGCGGGACAGTTACTGTGCATATGGTATGACTGTTCCAAAAATCAGTTATTTTGTTGACACCTACTTTAGGTAAAATCTGTGCTAATCGGTGTTCATCTGCGGTTATTTTGGATTTATTTCCCGCACCTCATCAGTCTCTACTCTCCTACACTGCCTCTTCTGTAGCTGGAAGGGCGGCAGGGACTGGGGTGTGCGGGTGGTGGGCGGTGGGCGGCGGCAGATGTGAAAAGGGATTACCCGAAAATAGTATGCCAAAATTTATTACCCTATAAAATAATCTTCAGTAGATGAAACGCATAACTCTGGTAGTCTCAGGAAATGTTCAGCGGGCCGGATACAGGGACAAAGTGGTCGATATCAGCAGAAGCCTTGGCCTGTCCGGTTATGCCGGGAATTTACCTGACGGCAGAGTAAAGATAATAGCAGAAGGAGATGATGATGCCCTGGAACAACTGGTCACTGCCGTCAATATCAAGAATACTTTGATCAATGTTGAGAATGTGGAGTATTCCTATAGTGAGACCACAGGAGAATTTTCAGGTTTTTTCAAACTTATAAAAGGCGGTGAGACAGATGAGCGCCTTGATGTAGCGGCAGACCTGCTTAAGCAGTTAATTGATGTTACGAACAATGGCTTTAGTACGATCAATAGCACAATGACCTCTGGATTCAATACATTAGCGCAGGGACAAAACAGGATGCTGGAAAAACAGGATTCAATGCTGGAAAAGCAGGATGTAACAATTCATATTCTGGAAAAAGTAAGTGACGATACCTCTGAAATGAAATCCACCTTATCAAGAATAGAGGTCGATATAAGGGACACAAAATACAGCTTATCATCTTTTATTGAAGACAAATATCAGAAACTGGAAGGAGAGATATTCGAGATAAAAGCAACACTGGCAAAGATGCAGGATTCGGGATAAAGCATCAAAAGTGAGGAACTACTGACTACTTTCATTTAACATATCAGGCCATTTTGCAATCTCGTTGTCCCTGAATATAGTCAAGAACATAATATTCATTACCATCAAACGTTGCAATATAAATAACCACCAAGTAAAATTGATTTCCGCTTTTTCATTTGTGTAAATCAGTGTCTGAACTTTATTGGATATACATTATATACCACTCCGCAAGTATAATTTAGAATTGCAGATGACCACAGAGGATCATTATAAAAAATAAGTATGACCTCTTGCGAGTGAAATTCTAGCCACAGAGGACACAGAGGGGCAGTTGCTACAGTCTCTGTGCTCTCTCTGTGTACTCTGTGGCAGAAAGTTACAAAAAACAGACATGGTTTAGTATAAACAATACTGGTACACCAGCATGGAAGGTCGTCTGCATATCTTTGACGGAGATGGACTGAAACATTACCGTCTCG
>JAKRWB010000737.1 GCA_022353185.1 ANME-2 cluster archaeon
ACGATCCCGATCAGGCCTGCAATAGCAGCACTGATGAAAGCAGTATACGTGCACAGTCGATTGTTTCTATTCAGTATGATTGATGAAAAGGCACCTGTAAGATAAAAGAGTATCAGTCCTGGAAATAAATAACCATATATCATAATTCACCAAAATAATGTTTCTACCAACAAACGTTATTGGCACAAACAAGGTATGACATAAATGTCTTGAAAATCAACTCTTTTAATTTATTATCAATAGAGGTTTGTAATACAGACCATCCAGTATTTAATGCTAACCCTACGATGATCAACTACTCAGTTCATCCTCCGCTGCCCACAATCTGGCACATAATCTCATAGAGCTGTTTTGGAGACACTGATCACTTGCCAGTGTTACTGGATATTTTCACTTGATTTTGTGTGCCCAAAATTGATACTGGAGCCAAAGATTTAGGTATTATTACCTTATCCCGTCCATTATTTCAAGTACACTCTCAATATCTTTTTCCGCATTTATCTTAGTTCGCAACAAACTTCCCCCCTCAATTCCCCGCGTGAACCACTTGGCATGGAGTTTTACGCTGGCATAATCAAGTAAACCGTATTTCTCTGACATATCAGTATACTCAAAAAAATCATCCACCTGTTCGGATACCCCGAGCGGTTTTAGGAATTCTCCTGTTTCAAGGAAATATCCTATCCTTCTGAATATGAACGGATTTCCAATGGCAGCCCGTCCTATCATCAGGCCGTCGCAGTGAGTTTGCTCAAGCACATTTCGAGCCGCCCTTTCACTGTCAATATCGCCATTAGCGATTACCGGTATGGACAAAACCTCCTTTACAGCCCGGATAACATCCCAATCGGCACTGTGCGAATAGTTCTGTTGCGGTGTCCGGGCATGCACTGTGAGTGCACTAGCGCCCGCATCTTCCAGCGTGCGTGCCATCTCCAGCGTCTTGTCAAGATTACCCAATACTCTTACCTTTGCAGTGACCGGGATACTGACAGTACCAGATACCTGCTCCATAATATCAGCCATCAACTGCGGGCTGTTCATCAATGCCGCACCACACCCCTTTTTGACTATATGTCTTGCCGGGCATCCAAAATTTATATCTATCAGGTCTGGACTGTATTGCTCTTCAACTAGTCGGGCTGCATGTTCCAGACTTTTGGCGGATGCTCCTGATAACTGGATGCCCACAGGCCGCTCTTCTTCACATGAAACAATCCTTGAAATGGTCTTATTGCTACGGTAAATTACACCATCGGCATCCACCATTTCTGAATATACAAGAGCTGCACCGTACTTTTTGCACAACAACCTGAATGCCAGGTTGGTCACATCTGCCATGGGTGCAAGCAGGAGGTTGTCTTTTAGATTTACGTAGCCGATGTACATGCATTCATCAGGTGAGGCAGAGTATATATAGAAGGCGATAAAAATGAGAACAATCGGAATGTATTTATATATGTATGAATATTTAAAGCGCGTTAGTGTGCGGGTCTTTTATTAACTAACCCCCCACTCCCAACCCGCTCGCTAACCTTTTGTTCACTTTTAATACAGCAATGATGTATGTAGAATCAGTAATTGACATTCAATAATTGTTTATTGTAGTCTGAAAAATCTGCTTCGTCCAAATTTTGCATCGCTTTGATAAAAAGGCTATCATATGCGTGAACATCATCTACATTTGCCGTCATCAAGTACGGCTAAAAGTGGGCTTTTTGTACATTAGGACATAGAAGCCTCGGGGGGGATTTGAACCCCCGACCTAGTGATTACAAATCACTCGCTCTGCCGGGCTGAGCCACCGAGGCATTGGATTTATTCAGAAACGTGCCCGCTTGAAGGTTATAATAGAACATAAAATCTTCGGTGTTCTACCCAACAACATTAAATGCTTTGTCGCTCCATTTTTATTTGGAGATAAACTCCTGCCCAAATCAGGGTAAGGGAAGTATATCATGGGATCTAAAATAGAATACCTGAAAAAACGGTACAGGGAAATGTCGTCTTCCCAGCTTGAACTCATTATTGAACAAATTAAATGGGAATTGGAACACAACCCTGAAGCTGATAACACCGAACTTAAAATTGCTGTGGATGCCCTTGAAGAAAAAAAGAAGGCAGCCCATAAACAAAAGAAAGACAGGCCATGCTTGCCTGGGCATTTTGAACACCAACTTGATTTTGGCGAGGAATTTTAAGGTAGGCATGAAAAGCGTTATAGAAGACAGGGTCACAGCCCATCTGGGAACCATCGAATAAGTATAAGCTGTGAATATCCGGAACAAATCTGAAGTGGCCCGTTGGATCGCGATAGGACAAACGAATAAAAGATTGCCCTGACTATGACCACAGCCCTGAACACATGGGTCATGATGAACGCTGGAGCTGGAAACGTAGATATACCGACCGATGTACTTGAGCAGATTCACAATAGTCTGACACCCAGAAGCAGATAGAGTCGCCCGGAAAAAAGTGTAGGAAAGAGGCAGTAGCCTCCATTCCTTCCTCCTTAATATTGAAAGTATTCCAGTTTGAGCCCTACTTAGGCTTGGGAGGCCAGTTCTTCTCCATCCAGGGCGGAATCTGCCCGCTGTCCTGCGGTCCTACCAGTACATTCAAACCGGTAGCATCCTCCAGGTCGCCCTGCAACCTTGCACCCAGACCCGGCAGGATTATCGTGTTATGCCCGGTCTTTTCACTGAAATCGAAATCTGCCTTTTTGAAGTCATCATTTATCTTCTGGCCTGTCAATTGACCACCTGCCACCGCAGCCTCTACTCCCAGACCGTCAGTATCAGCAGCCAGCAGGTAACAGTCAATGCCGCTACTGGCAAGGTCACTCTCAACCGTATAGTATGTCAGAGCAAAGTTGGTTGTAACGATAACAGGCGAATCCTTGCCCGGAGAACCCACCTCATACACCTTAGGCTCCACCTTGACCGGCGTCCTCGGGTCAGTATAAATGGTATCCCTGATATGCATCTCGGGCAGCAGGGCAAAGGGTTCGATGCTGTGCAGTATCATGATATCCCCGTATCGCACAGAGAACACCGTAGCCAGCACAGTTTCCCAGTAACTGGAAGATACGGCATCTCCACCTGTCAAATACGCGGTCATAGGCACAGACATAAGCGGGAAGGCCACTTCACGCTGTCCTTCCTTAATGCCGGCGCGCCTCAATTTAAGGAAATTCTCAAAAGACTCCCGCAGCATATTACCCTGGGGGTTAGTACCCGGGTCAAGTATCAGGTCCTGCCGTCCCATCTCCAGGAACGTACTTGCCAGGCTCTTCAAAGTATCCAGGTCATCGGGTGCGAACAGCACTGTAGGCACATCATACTCAAGCACCAGGTCGGCCACAGCCTGCCAGTTATCTTTGGTAGCCGCATACAACAGCGGCCGCCTATCAGCCGCAACCTCAAGACCGGCCTTTAGCACTTCAGGGTCGAGACTGCACAGTATAAGCGGAAGTTCTGTATTCTCCATCACTTTTGAGACCGCATCCCTGAACTTACCCGGGTCTCCCGAAGTAGAACGCACCGCAATCATGTCCAATCTCAGGAACCGTCCCACATAAAATTTCTTGAAATCCCTGATGAAAATAACCCTTTCCACCAGTTCAGCTTCCGGCATGGTATCCCAAACATCAAGAGCAAAGCCGGGCTGGTCAAAGAATGTCAGTTGATGCCGGTACATCACATCATCTCCGCCCACGGTCACTGCATGCTCACCCACACCGATAGTTACCTCCCTGATCTCGGGAGCCATCAGTTCACTGAGTTCCAGGTACTTTTTCTTGTACTTGTCCTCAAGCAATGGTGTACAATCCTCAAGTTTCAATGAACGGTCAATGACATGGGAACCGAACGCCATGCATGTGGCTTCGCCGCATTCACCGCAATTGGTCTGGGGCAGGTACTTATAAACTTCAAGAGGGCTGTTAATTTTCATTATCACACCTCCGCCGTGACCCAGTTAGATATATCCACTGCATCCCTTTCAAGAGAACCGTGCAGGCTCTGGGTAATTTCTTTGAGTACAGCCACTGCACCGGGATGCATCATCATGAACAGGTCATTACCTGCCAGTGCAAGTGCCAGTCCGGTCACAATCTCCCATATGGGACCCCTATATTCCCTGGGTCCCCAGTCGCTATCCTCTTTCAGGGGCGATTTGACCATCCATGATTCCCTGGCACCCCAGGCATTGGTGGTGCCGCTACTCATTGGGAAGGCCAGTTCATCATCCCCATTAAGACCGGCAAGGCGGATGCGCTCCATATTGGTATAAGCATAATCCAGGCCGTATCCCAGTGCCGCAGTGGTAGGGTCCATGATAATATCTTCACGTTTGACACCGCACTGCTTCATAAGTTTGCGGTTCAACTCTTTTTGTGCATTGATTTCAAGCTGTGTCCACGACAGCACTACATGACCGTACTGGTTTGCAGCCTTTGCAATGCGCTCATAATCCAGATTCAAACTGGCACTGGCCAGCAGTACACGTTCACCTTCAGCCACTTCGGCTGCCTTTTCCAGAACCTCAGGGTCCTTGTCAGGATTGCCGCTACCACCGATAACTATTGGAACATCCACTGCCTGTAGTACGTCGGCAACGGTCTCAGCAGCCTCTTTGGCTGATGTATCCTTGATGTTCGGGTCTGTACTGATTAGGTGAATGGTCACCATGTCTGCATTGAAATCCTTGACCACCTTTTTGGCCCATTCGGCCGGACTTTCAATTACATCCTCATAATTGACCTTGACAGCCTTTGCCATCCCAATGGGCATATCGAAAACGTCCATGGTAACATAGTTGCGGTGAGGCATTGGACTATCGAAATAATAAGGCAGTGCATTCTCCCCTCCCAGGGTGATAGTTCTTCCCCTGCTTCCGCCATCTGCTGATGTGGCGCCCAGTACAACTTCCTGGATTGGGTTTTTCCACTCATCCATCCTGGCCACTTTAAATTTAGACCTCAACAGTTCCTGTGGTCTGGTGACACCGGGAACTGCCGCCTGGGCCATTGACCCGAACAACTGGTCCACAGGATAACCCATTAATCTTGAAATGTTTATCAGGTGCTGGGCGATCTGCGCAGTTTCATGTCCCAGCATATATGCCAGTTGAGGATTGAGCCCGCCACTGGCATCCATCTCCAGCTCAATGTCGCCTTCAATGGTTACACCTTCAAGGGCTTCCACGTCCATACCATTGAACAGGCTGCCCAGTTCAGATAACTTGATCTTTTTTGACATAGTGATTCCACCTTATTTCATTGCATACTTCAGTTATTATTGAAAATCTGTTTTGTTAAATTCCTAATTTAATTATAATGTTTTCCATTTCAATCACCGCAGGTGATGTATCAGGTAGTTCAATCAGCGGCCTGCCATCCAGGTCGAACTGGGCAATTTCCTCGTCAAAAGGTACCATACCTGCAACCTCAAGTCCCAACTCCTGCGCATATTCATTAAGACGTTCACGGTTTTGAGGTGTCACCTTATTGAGTATCACGTGCATCTTCCTTATCTTCAGGTCCAGTTCTTTTACAAGGTCCCGTATCCGCTCAGCGGTCTTGAGACCCCGCCTTGAACCATCGGTTACCACCACAAGTTCGTCAACATCTCTGATAATACCCCGGCTCAGGTGTTCCAGGCCGGCAGCAGTATCAATAATGGTCAGGTCATAATTCTTCACTATCCTGTCCATGATACCGCGCAGCATATTATTGGCAAAGCAATAGCATCCAGCCCCTTCAGGCCGGCCCATTACCAAAAGGTCATACCCGTGCCTTTCGGCAAGGACACTGTATATTTTAGATTCCAGCAACCGTTCTTTATCAGTATCCGGCGGCAGATTGTCCCTTTCTTCCATCAAAAACTCGCGCTGGTCGCCCACAGTTTCTTCTACCTCATCACCCAGAGCCTCTGGCAGGTTCGTGTCAGGGTCAGCATCAATGGCAAGAATGGTCTTATCCCTGTTCACAAGTGAACGAATGAACATGGCAGTCACAACAGTCTTGCCAGTACCCCCTTTACCGGTAATCGCAATAACTTTCAATCTTTACCTCGAACAATTATTCCTTATTGCTCAGTATGATCTTATCAATAGAGATCTTTGCATTCTTTAGGGTTATCTTCACACCGCCGCCGCCACCGGTCATTGGTGGAAGGTTTTGCAGCATTGCCGGGTCAAATGCGGGCATGCCGACCTGGAGCATACCGATTGCACGGGTCTCAGCTACTGACTCATCTTCAGCAGGTTCCTCTTCCTCAGTGGTCCATCTCTCAACGATGGGATGTCCTTTTTCAGTAAGGAACTTCTTGAGCGTGTCAATATCCTGGGCATCTTCTTCAGTTGCCACCTTGTCCACAATATCTGCAGGAATATCTTCAAGCACCTTGTCCTTGAGATGTTTTGGCATCCAGACCACCCGGTTCCAGCCGCCGTCCGACTGTATGAACTTGGGTGAGCGGAAATAATTGATACCCACGCCTAAAAATCCCATAACCTGCTTACCGCCGCCAGTCTGCCCAGCCATTGTACTAAATGCCAGTCCGTTAGGAGCATTACCGGTAAAGTCCCTGTCAACCCACCCGATACCATCCACTTCCGGTACGTAGAATCCGACGACTTCAAAGCAGCCGCATGAAGTGTGTGGGAACTCAAAGAAACTGTGTATCTTTATTCTGTTATACTCGCCGCCAGAGAGTTTCTGGGCGACTTCATTGACACCGGAATATTCTCCACTTAACTCATCCAGGCATTCACCCTTTTTAATAGCGAACTGCGGTCCTTCGGGGTCCACCTTTGCAGCCGCCCGCCCATCAAACCAGTTGATAGCTCCGCATAGTGCAATACGGTCAGGGGAAATCACACATACACTGGTGGGTGCAAAACTCTGGCACAGGGAACAACCATAAAACTCTTCAACGTCTTCATCGTGCAGATTGCGTGTCCGCTCGTCCCTGGCAGCATATCTCTCCATTGCCTTTGCCAGTTCTTCTTCTACCTTTTCCAGATCAGTGATGTATGTGGCCTCTATCTTTTCAATAAACGTCAATTCATTCTTGAACAACATCATGGAAGCCTTTGCAATATGTTCAAAGGATTTAAGACCTTTTGCAATGGCATCCTTATTTATCCGAATCCACACATCATACCGCTGGTTCAGGTGCATGACACCCTGGATGTAATTCTGGAAATCATGATTCCGCCTCTCAACAATAGCCTCAAGGTCAGGTTCAACCAGTTCTCCTGCGATGCGGTATATCATTGCCAGTGGATAACGTCCACCCTCTTCCATTTCAGAGATGTCGGGGCCGATAAGAGTGAATTTACCATCTTCTATCTCATCTATTCCCACAGCATTTACCAGTTCGAACCCTTTGGATTTCGGACCGGCCAGTTCAACATACATGTCATCCTTACGGACTCTCTCCCCTTCGAACATAGGGGATATCTCAAACGGGAATTCATCTGCCATTGTATATCCTCATGATTTTTTGTATTTGTATATAGTAGATTATTCTTGCCACCAATTCATTGCAATTTATTATAATTGTGCTACAACCACGTCCAGTGCCTTTAAAAAATCGTCCGGTTTAAGATTGCCGAAGGATTGCTGGGCATTTGGATGATAGTGCCTGTCAATAGAGATTATCTTGATTTTTGTAAAATTCTTCAGGGTAGACATCAACTGGCTGGCATAGTAGTACGTATGCCCGAGGAATATGGTTGTATCATAGCCACCTTCACCATCGAATCCTTTCCAATCAGGGTCTTTCAGGTATGAGACCAGTGCGTGCAGATTTACATAGGTAGCATCAATACCTTCATCTTTCAACCGTTTAATACTGTTTCCAGTAGCAGCCACCGGGATGCCTTTCTCAGCCATGCGTTTGACCATATCAATGACACCATCATCACCACCTGCAGTTCCCACGATGAGCAGCGGGCGCCTGGCCTTTGAGATAAGTTTGCCTGCAACCTCTGCTTTAACGGCTTTTGCCATCTTTGGTCCGGGAATATTTGCCCTGTCAAAAGGCACTGCATTTTTTGTAGTATCCAGTTCAATAGCTGCCATTATTCGCTCGCCCCCTTGCACAGTCTGGGTACATTTGTGGGCTGGAATGATACATCAACCTTCCTGACCGGACCTTCAAGGATCTTTTTCTTGTCCCAGTCGATCTTCCATCCATGTTCCACTTCCAGTATTTTGAGCAAATCTTCCTTCTTTGCCAGTGGTAGGTCGGCTTCACTTCTTACATAAATATGCCAGTCATCGGGCAGTATGCCCAGGTACTTTTCGCTCAGTTCAATATAATGGGTCAGCTTGATCATACGTCCCAGATTATTGTCACCGGGCCTGAAGCAAAGTTTAGCAAGCAGGGGCATGAGCTCTGCTTTATTTTCTGCTGATATCAGCAGATGTTCGGGTGCAGGTTCGACATTTTGCACTGAACCGTCCCTGGCATCCAGTAAGTTCCACTTATCCTTGTCATATGGCTTACCCAGGTATGCCCGCCTGTATTTTGGTCCGTGGGGACCCAACACTACAGGTATACCAAGGCGGTTACAGCCTGTACCGATGGAAAGTGCCTTTTGGGTAAATCCACCCCAGGCCAGGCCCACGGCCCCTATCCTGTTCATTACATAATCTGCGATCTCTTCAAAGTTGCCATTAATATCGCGCCTGGCAAATATGGCGGCTACTTTGATAGTGGTGGCTGTTATGTGGGCGTTTGAAACACATGAACCGGTATTTAGCAGATTACCCTTGAGGAAGCTTCCTCCGTATCGCTCATACAGGGTCTTGCCTTCGTCATCTTTGAACATGCCAATATCCATGGCACTGCAGCCCGATGTAACTACAATATAACTCCGCTTCAGCATCTCCTCAGCAATCTCATATACATCGCGGCTGCCGTCCGGGTAGTTAGGACAACCTATAATAGCCACTATACCGGGAGTAGTCCCCATCACAAGGTTGACACCCTCTTCCCTTATCTCAGCGTCTCCTACCTGGCCCCGGCCGGTCCTGACCTTCCCTTTCTCTTCACGTATGACCTTCTGTGCCGCTTTCTCTATCACATTTAGTACCGGAATATCCTTAGGACAATCAAATTCGCACCGTCCGCAGCCTATACATTTATCATGCAATTCCTCAAACAGTGTCAGGTCGCCTCCTGCGGCGGCTTCCATTGCTTTATCAATTTCAAGTCCCTGGGGACAGCTTATCACACATGCACCGCACTGAGTGCAGCTTGAGGCCAGTTTCTTGAACTCATCATCACTGGGCAGGGCAGTGAAACCTTTTTCTTTCCGTATCGGCGCCATCTTCATGACAAGTTTCGGGGCCAGTTCACCGACTTTTTCATAGTCGAACATTAAGACACCGGGCTGGTCACCTGATACGAGGTCACTGATAATGTCATCAATATCATCTTTGCTCCTGTCAGGCAGACCGTACATGACCTTATTATTGGTAGCAATGACCGGAATATGAAGTTTACTGGTTTCCGCCATCATATCGGCCCTGATACATTGCTCATCCACAATTATCAGGTCAGGGATGCCTGAGCGGATGTATTTAAGCTGTTTTGACAGAGACCCCACTACTTTTGCCTTAGGATTAACCCGGGTCATGTCATGTGCCGTGCAGCACAGGCCAGCTAATTCTATCTTGTCAAACAGGTCATGCTCTTCCATATAGTCCATAATATATGTGACAGCAGCCACATTATGTCCTATACATAAAAGCACTGGTTTGGTGGAATCAATTAAACCCATACCCATTTCAGCCAGTGGAGCATCGGCCTGGCTTTTTGGCATATCCAGACAGGATATCTGGATAATATCAGATACTTCCATACCAAGATGGTCCACCATACCTGCATGCAGGGCTTTGGATTCAAAGTCTATGGCACTCCCCTCCTGTCCAACGTGGGTTGTAGCCAGCAGTTGTGTTATCTGCTCTTCCACATAGTCCAGTACAGGAACGAAATCTCCAATAGTCTCTGGTTCAATACCCATTATAGTCTGGGTGAGTGGTGCTTTTATGTTACTTGGCCCCACATCGATTGGATGGTCTGCTCCAAAACGCTTAATAAGATGGTTCAATAGGTGTCTGCCGTGGCCTGCGTGGGCGGCTGCACCTGTTAAGGTCCTGAGCATAGCTTCACGGGCCTGGTGGGCTTCCATGTTGATACCGCAAGCACCTTCCTTGTTGCCTGTCAGGTCACACTTGCCGTATGTACAGTAACAACACATATCACATATAGGTGAATATACGGGTTCGTATCGCTTAAGCAGCCTCATGTCCCAATCCCGCAGTTCATGTATTTCAGGAGCAGGAGTTGGACCTGTTGCTTTCTCTTTTTCCTTTGCTTTGCCAGAAGAAACAATACTCCCTATATTTATCTGGACATTTTCCAGGTTTTCAATGGTGAATTGGCCTTTTTTAATTGCCATTGGGTTAAACTCTCCTTTTAAGATAAGATAATTAATATCATGGTTTAGACAAATGCGTGATTTTCAATACACATTAAATACACTTTATTAATCTACGATATAAATTGTTAAATTATATTTACAGGTCGCTTTAGTCTATTCCAAATCGTTGTGTACATTTGAATTGTTAATCTCATGACGATTGAGATTATTAGTTTCAGCCCTAATTTCATTCAATATTATTAAACGCTTTCGTAAACATAACGATTATTAAGCATATACAAAAATTTGAGTATGAAGTCTAAAAGCAATATGCTAATATCACATAAACCAAACATTCACCAACAGGAATGGTTCAAATGTTTGTGGCGGGTGTGGATGAAGCTGGAAAAGGGCCGGTATTGGGGCCCATGATTGTGGCAGGAGTAGTTATGGAAGAGAGCCGGCTGCCAGAGTTGCTACGATTGGGAGTGAAAGATTCAAAGGTCCTGTCTCCTGTACGGCGGAATTTCCTGTCAGCAAAGATAAAGGAAATTGCTGCAAGTTACCACATACTTGAGGTAAGTGCCGCTCAGATAGATGAAATGCGCAAAATAATGACCATGAACCAGTTAATGGTGGTGACTCATACAAAAGTGCTGCAAAACCTGCAACCTGACCGTGCATATCTGGATGCTGCTGATGTTAAAGAGGAACGGTTCGGGGAGAACGTGAAAAAGCGATATGCGGCCCCCATAGATATTATAGCAAAACACAAGGCAGATGCAACCTACCCAATAGTGGCAGCAGCGTCCATACTTGCCAAGGTCCAAAGGGATCGGATCATAAGGGATATGGAAAGGAAAATGGGGGTGGCGCTGGGCAGCGGGTACCCTTCTGACCCCAAAACCATAAAATTCCTGGAAGAGTGGATAAAATCACATGAAAGTCTTCCGGATATTGCCAGACATTCATGGAAAACATCAGAAAATCTGCTCGAAAAAATGCGTTGATGATGGAAATTAATAACGCAAATAATAAGTAATAATAAACCATGATGAATTTATCGGGATTACTCGAGACTTTAATGAGATGAATATTATGACTGAGAAAACTTATGTTGAACAACCGTGTGGATATTGTGAGGGTACCGGAGAATCAGAAGGAAAACCTTGTATTGCCTGTAATGGCAGTAAAACTTTCATGGTAAGAGAACCTGCAACAAAATGCCAGTTCTGTAAAGGCAGAGGTTATATGATGCTTGGATCATGCTGCAGAACTTGCAAAGGAACTGGGTGGATGGGTATTAAGAAAAATTAATACATTATTCAGTAATATTTTGAGCCCCGACGCACTACCCCCGAATGAATTCGGGGGCATCCTCAGGACTTGAGCGACTGATAAAGAACTATTGACTAATTAGTTCCTTCTTGCTAATTACGTAATACATGACTTTCGGACAAATTGATTTTGTTACCATCTTAACCACGGCTATATAAATAATAAATTAGACAATTAATGTATGAAAAAAATGTGAATTTCATCGAATCAATATTTCCGGTAGATTTTGTTTCGGTGACCAGTTTCAATCACTATGATTAACAGACTATCATCAATAATGTCTAATATTACCCGATATTCACCAACGCGGTGAGTGTAGAGAGGATGACTTTTTGTCCTTTTTATTTTTTTTACATAAGAATAGGGGTCATTTTTAATATCATGAATCGATAGAATTATGTTCTGTGCAATATCCAGAGGGAGC
The DNA here is from genome assembly GCA_022353185.1 of ANME-2 cluster archaeon. GTDB lineage: Archaea > Halobacteriota > Methanosarcinia > Methanosarcinales > Methanocomedenaceae > Methanocomedens_B. The sequence continues at coordinate 12,203 of JAKRWB010000737.1, forward strand.
TTTTTAAGATCCCTTTTCCCTTTAGATGTATACTTGACCTTATAGCTCATGACAGGTCAAACTCTTTCATAATTTCTTCTTCGGTGTGCAGTCGCCCCTGCTTGATATCTTCCAGTGCTTCTTCTATGCCATTTATCGCTTCGTCGCTGAGTGATTCTTCATCAATCGCCATATTTGCCAATCTCTTAACAACGGAGCTATATGATTCACGAGGATAATGTTTTAGAGATGTCAACATATCCTTAACTTTAGGATCCAGGCAGATTGTTGTTGTGGCATTCATATAGTTACATATAGGATATTATATGTTAAATATATATTGCTATATGCAGTCCTTGTCCATCCATTCTTCAGCTCTTCCACCGCCCATTCTCGCCTTCACTCCTGCATGGGTGCCCATCGTCACGGAATATAATTTTAGTAATGTTCGTGAAATGATTT
>JAKRWB010000093.1 GCA_022353185.1 ANME-2 cluster archaeon
CTTTGGCTCTTTTGGATTCATTTCCAATTCAATTGTCTTTATTTGATTTGAAATAGAAGCACTTCCATCAAGCTGAAAAATTGATTCAAATAACGTTAACAATTCCATTTTTTCATTATTAAAACACCCTTTCAAAAAAAGGCTGCAAAGATTCACAAATGACATTTTAAAGCATGTCATTATTCGGTCAAGTTCTATATCAATCCTGTAAACTTTATCTTTCCCACGAAGCCGTTTTTCTTCTTTCAAACACTTTTCCAGCTTCTTAAAATCGTCTCCATTCTTACTTTTTACAATTATCTGCTTATTCAAACACTTAGAAATTTCAGCTTCATTATGCTTTAATTTAATAGAGTCTTCTTCATTCAAAACTCTTTTTCCTTCAATGATTTCTGATTTTTTACGAAGAGTTCTTTCAAACGTGTATATATCGGATAGCTGCTCATCTATTTCCTTCATCTCTTTAAGCGGCACTTTCAGTTTAGATTTAAGTTTAGTGATAGTCTCACAAATTTCTTTATGTTTGTCAATCATTTTATCATAGCTTTCGATCTTCGTTCCATATCCCACAATATTATTGATATAAAGTACAGATTTTGTTTCACGGAATGTTTTTTCCTGCATTGGCCAACGGTCAAAATATCTTTTAGTAATTTCACTTTCATTTAATAATTGACGGGGAACATCGGTAACTAAAACCGCTTTTCTACCATTATTCCACTTAATGATCACAGCACGGCATTCGAAAATATATCCTTTTTCAGATGAATCCAATAATTCAATTTTACAATCAGTGAGATTTGCCTTACCATATTCATATTTTGTTTCTTCTCTTATGTGTTTGAATTTTCGGTCCTTAGTTTGGTTGTCATCAAGTATGGTGATAAAATACTCCTCACTTTTACTTAATTCTCTGAGCGTTTTTACACTATTGCCGCCACCATCCATTATCAATATTCGATTTACTTGAATATGAGCTGACGGAGTATCTAAAAGTTGCATCAATTTATTTTGCATTTCTAATGCATGTTTGCCCAAATCCACATGTCCCTGAAAAGTCTGAAAATATAGAGGATGCCCCTTTCCATCATGGATAAACACATTTTCCAAACAATTCATTACCCGTCCAAGCATTGTGACTTTTCCTTTGTAATGACTGTTGGATGACCACAATGGTTTTGTATTTCCATCAATATAATAACATGCGAAATATGTTTCATCACCAGATTCTTGTTTCCAAAAATTTAACCAATATTTTGCGATTTCATTGATTAACTGTTCAGAAACTTTGAGATATTTTAAATCTCGAAGATACTTGTCGAGAGAGGCATCTTTGTAATTGTATCCGCAGAGAAATTCTAAATCATTTCCTTTTGGACGGTTTACTCTGCTTGATTTTCCGTTCGATGTTACCAGAGGCAGGCATAAAAGTGCTAGATTATATCGAGATATTGATTCTTCTGATTTCCCAAAAATATCCATGGCTGAAAAATTTTTATTTTGGATTTTTTCATCAATTGATTTGAAACGATTTTCTCTTACATCCTTTTCTCTATTGTAATCTTTGGTGAATTTGCCATGAAATCTAAGGTCTGGATGGTCTTCTTCATTCGTTATATTTTGTTCGAATAATTGAGATTGGCGAACTTCATTCATTCGCCCCAATATTGTATTCGTGAATATGTCAATAATTTTGGTAGAAAAGGCTAATGACGTGAGGATTTCGCCCCCTCCTGATTTTTGGTATTGAGTTGTTTCTTTAGTCTCTGGTATTCTTGTTAATGATTCGGAAGCTCTGAAGGTGTTCAGACTGGATTCTGAAATATTTACATCAAATTGAGAGAGAATATTTTTTTGCAATTGAGATGAAGCCATGCTTCTATTTTCTGAAACTGTGTAAATAATATAATCTTTGATTCTTTCTGTCAGTTTTGTTCTGTTTCCATCAATTCTCTTATCTACAAGTCCTTCTTCACCGTATTTTTGAAGTATTTTGCAATAATTATAGTATTGTGCTTGAGAAAATGGAACATAATTATTTCTGAAATATCTTCGAACTGGTTCTTTAGAATCTTTTATTTTTTGGATTGTTATTAAAATTT
>JAKRWB010000094.1 GCA_022353185.1 ANME-2 cluster archaeon
GATCGATGTGAATCTATGGGCGGCGCAGGTGGTGGATATGATGGTCAAGGTTAGGTATGGGGTGAGGAAGGGGCATTGAGATATTGTGGTTAGTTAGAGTTCAAAATTTCGGTCGTGTCCCAGATTAATTAACAATATTTAAATAGTTTAAATGTAATTTTCTTTTTTGAGGGGTATGAATGGATCTAGAACTGGATTTATCAGAATTTTATTATTTGAATGAAGATTGCCCGGATGACGGTAAGAAAGGTAAAGGAAATATAAAAGTCAACGAGAGATACGGACCGAAAAATCGGGCGCTATTGAGATGCAATACATGCACACTTTGCTTCAGTGAAACCAGAGGTACAATATTTTTTGGACTTGATATCCCAGATGAAGAATTTAGGACACTGGCAATGATACCTGAAAAAGGAAGCATATGTGGAACGGCAAGAGTCACAGGACATGACAAGGATACTATTTGCAGATGGCTTGATGAGGGAGCACATTGCCAGGAAGTTACCGATTACTTTTTTCAAGAGCTTAAGCTTGGCCAAGTGCAAATAGGTATGGCAGTTTTATCAATCCAAAAATTGCCTGTGCCATAATTCAAAGGTAAGTAATCGTCCTATTAATTCAGAATAATTTTTCTTACCACTCATGTGCAAATCAAGAATATCTTTTATGCATTTCGTGTTAAAATAAGGGCGCATCAATGTCCTTTCATCCAATAAAATACTCAATAAATATTCACGTAATTTTTTATTATCTCTCATCCAATTATCATAATCCGCAAAATTTTTAGAACCTTCGAATATTGTTTTACCTGTAGTCCGATTAATTCGTCTTTTAACGCCGCTTATTTTGTTATGAATTTTTGACTGTAAATTGCTTGCCGTTAGTGGTAATCCATTCTTCTGGCATGGGACAGAGGATAAATGAGGGAACAAATTGATAATTGTCTTTACATATATATACTCATTCAGCCTTAAGGTAGGTGGGACAGTAAGAATAAAATCTATAACATCATTATCATAAAAGGGAAATCTTGTTTCTACTTTACTGCGCATAACAATAGACCCACACAAATTAAAACGACGTTTCCTCTGCGTAAAAGTATAGTAGTTCAGTCTATTGAGTGATAATTTGATACCAGAATTATTTTGTATGCCATCCGAAAAATGGATTAGGTATTGCTTTATTTTAAAATAATATAATTTAGTAAATAAGCGATTGATATTTTTAAGTGGATTAAGAAGGTATAAAAGAATTTTATCATCATCAATTTCATACAACTCTGAACTTGGAGACCCTAATTTTATCCCTTGAATACCATCAAAAGTTACATCTATTTTTTGATCAATCCCACTTAAAGTATAATATATCTGTCCATGAATACAATTTAACATTCCATCTGTAATATAAACCGCCTTTTCTGCATAAGACGCTAAATCATCTGGTTTAAATTCCAAAAAATGATGGACTGTCCCTAACTTATTAGCAATCATCCCTGCAAATCTAGCATCATCACAGTTTGGTTTACCAAAAGTGAAAGTGTGTATTGGATAATGCTTTTTGTCGATAGATGCGACTATCGTCCGAGAATCAAGTCCACCACTTAATGGAACACCTATCCGATGTGTTCCTTTCATCTGGCGTTCCACTGCTTGCAATATTAGTTTTGATAATTTTTCAATATAATATTCTTCTGGATGACATTCATATTCCTCATTAAAATTAAAATCCCAGTATTGCTCTATTGAAACTTGACCTTCGTTATAGGTCAGTATAGAAGCAGGCGGGACGAGTTCAATTCCCTTGAAAAACGTTTTGTTACCCAAGATATACCCAACAGAAAAAAAGTCTGCGACAGACCTATCATCAACTATTCGTTTAAAAGTCTTATCTTGCAGTATTGCCTTCACTTCAGATCCAAATAATAAGTATCCATTACGTTCAGCGTAATATAAAGGTCTTAATCCGTAACGATCATTGATTATCAGCAATTCCTGCGATTTTTCAACCCAGATAACTAAAGTGAACGAACCATTTAATTTATGCACAAAGTCTTTGCCATATTCTTCATATAAATGTAAAATAAATTCCGGGTCATTGTCCAAAGAAAATTTATACCCTTTAAAAACTAAGTCGTCTTTCATATCTTGATAATCATAAATCTCTCCTTCCATCATAATGCACAAAGTTCTATCTTCGTTAAATATTGGTTGTGGTTCCGGATTGAAGATGCCAAAATATACTCTTCCTAATCCAACTGCCTTGTTTACAGAAATATCGGTTTTATACCACATCTCATGCATAATTGCATGACACATCTTTGATAATAGCTCTTTGACATTAATATCTTTATTTTGTATCGTTACAATTCCTACAAGCCCTGGCATTTATATCATTTCACTCCCGTATTTTGTGTATCAATAATCTAACTTCTTTGAAAATGTCATTGAAAGCTATACGCATTATTAGGATATAAGCTATGATTCCGATAAGTGCAGAACTTATCAGTATACCTATTGCAGGCAGGTAATAAATTGTCAAAATCATTCTTTGGTATGCCTCTACAAAAATTATCAAGGTTATTGATCCAATTATTGCAGGATGAATTGCCTTTAAATAACTGAACATGCTTAAATCTATTAATTTATTTGTTATCATTTGAATGATTGGAAATAGGGATATCGTCATAACAGTAATTGCCGCTGCAACTCCT
>JAKRWB010000738.1 GCA_022353185.1 ANME-2 cluster archaeon
ATTTTTCTGCTCCATTCTCTGACCTGAAACATCCTATTATCTTTCGCAAAATAACATGTTCTCGCATCGCTTGCTCACCCAAGTTATTTGTCGGTTCCATTCCTGGATATAGCATACAGGTATACCAGCGCCCGAGACCATTTTTGATGTAAGTCACAGGCTTTTTTAGCTCATCGAAGCCAGCAAATTTATCGACTATATCTTCCAGATTCTTCTCAAAGATTGCTTTTTGAAATACCCTTTCCTCCATAGAATGATCCTCATCAAGAAACTTTCTTAATTCATTGAAACAAGCATGTATCTCTTCCGACAATTGTTTTCCATATTCAGATGCCTTTTTACAGGCCTTGACCTCGCGCAGGAGGTGGGACCAGCATCGCTGAAGAATCGCCGTTTTAATGTAGGCACTCCAACCATCAACAATATGTGGACCTGGGTGATCAGGTCCAAGTATTTCATCTATGACTTTTCTTCCCCTTGATTTTCGTATGACAACCAATGTTTCATCATCATTTGTCCTGAAAATCCACAGCCACCATTTTTGACCGTTTATCTTAAAACTTGTTTCATCTATGTGTCGCCACTTTGCGTTTCGTATCTTTTCGACCTTTAGGTCATACTCATTCTTGCAAGCATCTGCGACTCTTAATAATGCATCGTTGATTCCCTTAGCACTGATTTCAAAATCATCCTTGTATAATAGATAGTCCTGTATTTTTCTCAAAACACCACGAAGATGGTATTTTAGCATTGTGATATAAACCAATATAATAATTCCAAAATTTCCTTTCTGGGGGCAGTTTGGATCTTTTGATGTGAATATATGACCACACTGCAAGCATTCGACTTTCCATCTGTTATATTGGATTGTCTTAATTTTTTGTGGGGGAAGCATATCTTCAATCACAGTTTTCTCAACGCTGTCTAACACTTTCAGATCAGGACTGCCACACTTTTCACAATTCGTGGCGATTACATCCTTTGTTTCATCAGGTACTGGCGTTGGACGTGTTGCGCCTCGGTGACCTTTTGGTGCACCTCTTTTTTTGGGAGTAGAATCGATGTTTGATTCCGTATCTGTCCCCTTCAATGTCGTGACAGAAGGCGGAGTATGTGGATTTTCGTAAAAGAGTAACTTATTTCTGAGTTTTTCAATTTCTTGTTTTTGTTCACGGATTACTTCAAAAGCCTGATCTCTTTCAGACATAACTTTAATGATCGTTTCTTCGAGTTCCTTGATGTAATCAGCAGATTTCAGTCTTCACACACCACCACATAAACTGTTTTGTTAAGATATTCTTTTGGGCAATCAATCTTAGCTCCGGTGCCAAATTTGGTGACGGTTTTCTGAAAGAAACCTATTACTCCATCTGTTAGGAGGAGATTGCCAGAGTTTATTTCGATGCGTTTCATCACCACTTTAATATATATTAATATATATAAAGCTTTCGGTCAAAAGCCAAATTATTAAAAAGAATATGGAAAAAAGTCACGATTTAAGATGAATCAATACTGATTGTAGTTAGGCAGCTAAACAAATACCTTTTATCTTTTAATCCTTCTTCGCCATATTTTTTGAGGGTTTTGCAATAGTTATAGTATTGTGCTCTTGAAAAGGGTA
>JAKRWB010000095.1 GCA_022353185.1 ANME-2 cluster archaeon
GTTTTTATTAATTCCCTTCGGAGGCAGGGCCGCTCCCTCCCAAAATGCCCGAAATAGACATGTCCTTGTTCTGGATTCCGTGTCACCCCCTGCCAATGTGACTAAAATCAACCACTCATAAAGCTGTCGCCCCTTCGGGGTTCGCTTCGCTCGACAGCATTATGGCGGCTGATTTCTTAACGTCACTAATAGGCAGGGCTGCGACCGACACGGATACACCGAAATAAACATTTCATAAAAATTGACAGCTACTGCTAAGAAATAATTCGTTTGGTTCACTCCCGTTTTTATTGCCCAGACTTATTGAACTTTATATTCCTTATCGTTCTTCAACACCCAATATACAATTCTCAATAGTTTAGCTGCTAAAGCATTCAATGCTGATTTGTGGTGTTTCCCATTCTCGATTTTCCCATTATAATAAGTCCCTAAGTTTTCATCATTCTGTCTTGCCACATTTGCTGCCATATACAAAGCACTCCGAAGTTGAGGTGATCCCCTCTTCGAAATCGGTCCGGTTTTATTCTTGTAATTTCCAGTTTGAAAGATGACTGGATCAAGACCAGCAAACGCAACCAACTTTTTAGCACTGCTAAACTTATCTATACCACCAATTTCACCAAGTATCATTGCCCCTAAAACGTTGCCAATACCTGGAATAGTTGTGATCTTTGAATCAACCTGATCCATTAGCTGCTTCATCATTTTTTCAATAGCTTTAATCTGTCCCTGGTACATTTCAATTTCCGAAATAAGTGTTTTTATTTCGATACTGACAACTGAATCAAGCTCAGGCATGGTTAATGTGTTCTCTGCGTGGCTGTATATCTCTTCAGCTCGCTCCCTTGTCATCTGTGATCGGGAAACCTGCTTGATCAGCGCATAAATCTCTTCAAATGGTTCTGCAATCACATTTGATGGGACTGAATACTGTTTCAAGAGTGCAATTGATGTTTTCCCGTGAACAGATTTCATAACCGACTTATATCCAGGCCAGACCATATCAAGATCACGAACAAACTGAATTTTACACTTGGTGCATTTTTCAACGTTCCGCTGACGTACTCTGCATAATTCCCTTAATTGATATAGTACCAGATTATCAATTGCTGTTGCAACAGGCGGTTCCTGATAACGCAGCATATCTGCAATGATGGCTGAATCGATAGGATCTGTCTTAGTCTTGCGAATCTCCATTTTCCGATAGGCATTTGTCTGGATGGGATTGAAGAGTTTTACTGGATATCTATCACGCTTTAGTGCAGAATATAACGGAAAACAATAGATTCCAGTAGCTTCCATGCCAAAAAACACGTCAGTGTTTTCTCCAGCTTTCGATTTTAATTTGTCTACTGTTGTGTAGAGTTTGTTGAGATCACTGTCGGTGTTTTTTATCTGAAAGCGTTTGAGTACGTTCCCGTCATTGCTTTTTATGCAGATATCATGTTTGTCTTTCGATACATCAATTCCAATATACAATAAAATGTTGTGGTTCATATTTCGACCTCCTTATTCTCTATTGCGAATTATAGGGCCGAGAAAGAAACATCCCCCTTCTTCTATCCTTTTACACAAGTTCGCGAGTTATATGTGGTACATATTTATTTATTTATTTATATGTCCAAAACGTACTTATTCGTGTATTAAAAGGATGAGAGGGTAACAGGTTTTTTCACGGGAACGCATCCCAAACGAAATGCTTGTTATCCCTCTCGGCCTACTTTTCGAGTAGGCAACAAGATACTTTTATGTTTCTCTTGCAATAAGGTGTATATACGAACGAAAGTTGAACCATTGTAAGAGTCGTTAACGGCAACAAGTGAAAGTAGAATGATACACTTGCACCAAAAGGTACAGAATCAGACTATAACGGCTTCCTTCACGTTATAGGGAATGGACATATGATTCTCGGCTTATAGATGGCTTCTAAGGCATTAAGAAATTATTCAAGATATGGAACTTGGTAAGCCCCATGAGCTCCCAATTACTTGGGTAGGGACTCCGCAAGGAGCGACGATGGCTTAGGGGGTAGCGGAAACGGTAATAAGCGAATGCCAGTCTGTAATGGACTAGATAGAGGTTCAAACTTTGCCTCAACCTGAAAGGGTGCAGACTTGCCAATGGTGTTTCATTGTATGAAAGGAGGTAAACCTGTGAATGTAAGTAATTCAACGACGCCCAAAAGCGAGAGACTTACAGATATGAGACTAAAAATCCAATGGAATGATATCGATTGGAAAAAGGTCGTTCAAAGTGTTAACAGGCTGCAAACCAGAATTACAAAAGCAGTTTTAGAAGGAAAATGGCATTTAGTAAAGAGACTACAGTATTTGTTAACCCACTCGTTCTATGCGAAATTGTTAGCTGTGAGAACGATATGTCAGAATAAGGGTAAAAGAACAGCAGGAATTGACGGCGAAAAGTGGTCAACACCCAAAGCCAAAATGAACGCTGTCCTTGATTTAACTGGCAAGAGCTATAAAGCAAAGCCCTTGAAAAGAGTTTTCATTGAGAAACCTGGTAAGAAAAAGAAACGACCCTTAGGTATCCCGACCATGCAGGACAGGGCCATGCAGGCATTATATGCTCTTGCATTGGGGCCTGTTGCAGAAGCTACAGCTGATATTGCTTCCTTTGGCTTCAGAAAATACAGAAGCGCACAGGATGCATGTGAGCAAGCTTTCAACTGCCTGAGCAAGAAAAACTCTGCTCAGTGGATACTGGAAGGTGACATAAAGGGCTGTTTCGATAATATCAACCATAAATGGCTACTGGACAATATCCTGATAGACCAATCAATTCTGAAACAATTTCTAAAAGCAGGTTTTGTATACAAACATCATCTGAATCCTACTAAAGCAGGAACTCCACAAGGTGGTCTAATCTCTCCAGTTTTGGCAAATATGACTCTGGACGGAATTGAAAGAGCAATTTCAGAAAAGTACTATACCGGAAAAAGCTGGAAGAGCCGTAACCCAAAAAAGGTGAACTTCGTCCGTTATGCCGACGATTTTATCGTTACTGCCGATTTAGAGGAGACTGCTAAGGAAGTTAAGGAATTAATTGAAGATTTCCTGAAGGAAAGAGGTCTGGAACTCTCAGAAGAGAAAACTCTGATTACTCATATAGAACAGGGTTTTGACTTTTTAGGTTGGAATTTCAGAAAATACATGGGGAAACTACTTATCAAGCCTTCCAAAAAATCTATTGATAATGTCAAACAAAAAATAAGTGACATTATTAAAAAAGGGAAGGCCTGGAAACAGGAAGACCTCATTGGTGCTCTTAATCCCATTATTACTGGTTGGACAAACTATCATCAATCAGTAGTGTCCAAAGAAACATTCAGCAAACTCGACAATACTGTATGGAATATGCTGTGGAAATGGGCAAAAAGGAGGCATCCCAAAAAATCCAAATCCTGGGTAGCTAGTAGATACTGGCATAGTGAAGGGACCCGGAACTGGGTATTTTCAACGAAAAAGAACAAACTAAAACTCTTCTCAGATACAAAAATCGTGAGACACATACGTCTCAAACTTGATAGAAATCCCTATCTTGACAAAGAATATTTCGCTGTACGGAGATATAAACTGCGTGCTCGGAGAATGGCTAACAAGCTTAAAACCTCTGGAGTTGAAATGGAAAATTGTTCATTTGTATGAATAATGTAGTCTTAAAACAATAGTGCCATTAAATTGTTAACTGCTGCCTGATGCAGAAAAGGTTATGAAAGGCTTGAGCCGGATGTAGCGAAAGTTGCAAGTCCGGTTCTTAGAAGAGGGAGGGCGAGTAATCGCTCTTCCTTATTCGGCGAGACTATGGGAACTCGGGAGGCCCAGTATGCTCTCCCTACAGGAGTATGCACTGTCAAGCCTATGGACGGTAAGATGGCGCAAATGG
>JAKRWB010000096.1 GCA_022353185.1 ANME-2 cluster archaeon
TAAACATAATACTCGCATTAACTACCATATCACATGACCAAACAGCACAAAAGAAGACAATTCCCTACAGGCCAGGACACATCCATCCACTGGTGCCCGGATTGCAATCTCCCGCTCATCAACACCATGTGTGCGCTCTGTCATTCAACATGTGAGCGAATTGAACTGGGACCGCCCGGAGATGTGCGGTTCTGCTCACCCTACGAGCGCAGTATCCTGCATGACGTCCTGACCCACAGCTACGGCACCGACCCGCTGGGTGAACGTATTATCCTGCTGAACAAGATCGGGGGCGAAGACAAGACCGACCAGGTGATAGTGGACGGTCTGGTGCTGGGTATACTGCGTTTTGACCTGAAATACCTGGACTGGCGCCTGGACCTTTCAATGGATGGGGCCACTCTCATGGCACAACATACCCGCAGCCGGACTGTTGAACTCTCTGACGTGAAGGGGCATCTCAGCGGCAAGACCGTTGGTTCTGATATGATACAGTGGTGTTCGGATGATGTCACCAAGGGCGATGATGTTATAATCAGGAATGGCAACATGACCGGTGTGGGTACTGCACTGCTGGATGCAGCAGGTATGGGACAGGCCGGTATTCCTGCGGTCAGGGTCAGGAAGATTGGAAAGGGCCGGGCCTGGTTGAAGGATGCAGTGCCAGGAATGGATGATGTGGTCAGGGCCAATGTTCCTGCCATCAAACAACTGGGTCTCAACGCCATGAACACCATAAAGGGCCTGGCAAACCAGCAGGAATACCGGGGCAGGCCCGTTTATGTTTCATTTAGCGGAGGCAAGGACAGCCTTGTAGTGCTGGACCTGACACGTAGCGCCCTGAAACGCAGCCCAAAGGCATATTTCATCAATACGGGCCTGGAATTTCCTGAAACCGTGGAATACGCACGAAAGTTTTGCAGTGACAATAACATTGACCTGCTTGAACTGGATGCAGGGGACGTATTCTGGGAGCATCTGCCCAACTTCGGCCCTCCTGCCAAGGATTACCGGTGGTGCTGCAAGGTCTGCAAATTATCCCCTGCCGGCGGGATTACAGAAGAAGGGAAATATCTGACCATGGATGGCAAGCGCAGGTATGAATCATTCAGCCGCGCCCGCATCCCGCCAAAAGAGGAGAATACCCTGGTGCCCGGCCAGATGAATGTGTATCCTATCCGCGACTGGCGTGCTATTGAGGTGTGGCTGTACATCCACTGGCGGGGGCTGGAATATAATCCACTGTATGATGAGGGATTCGAGCGGGTGGGCTGCTGGCTGTGCCCCGCGGCCCTGGGTGCAGAGTACCGGCGCATGCTTGAGCTGCATCCCGACCTGTATCACAGGTGGGATACCTACCTGCGGGAGTGGGCTGAGCGCCGGGGGCTTGCGGCCGGGTACATCGACCACGGGTTCTGGCGCTGGCGTGGGCACCCGCCCAAGATGCGACTGCTGGCAGAGCAGCTGGGCATTGATGTTGTCCCACGGGATGCAGGGAGCGAAGCATTCCAGATCTCGATGGTTTCAGGTATCTCCCCCTGCAAGGCGGGAGGGTACACTATTGAGGGGAGTGCCAGGGGGGTCAGGCCGCCGGATGCAATGGACATGATGAAGATGCTGGGTGAGGTCCGTTATTCTGAGGATCTGGGTGTTCTGGTGGT
>JAKRWB010000739.1 GCA_022353185.1 ANME-2 cluster archaeon
GACTTGTCATCGTTTTTTATATTTGAAAACTTCAACCAACTGTAAAACTAAGCTACCAACTTGAAACACAGGAAGAGCCAAAACATTTTGTAAAAGCTATCGACTCGTACAGGCATAGAAATGAAACATCTGGATAATGAAATGGTGTTAGCGGAATGAGAAAGTTATTTTTAATAAAAATTGTCCATACCACAGCTGATATGGGTTCTGTGGGACAGGAACTGATAAAAGAGGGCATGGCTAAGTTGGGAAATGAAAAGTGGATTGAGAACCAGAGACTAATCGAAAATTTCTGGAATGAATTGGAAACGGAAATAGATGCCCTCGGTCTGGATTACAGCATGATAAGAATTTACCAGGACGGCCTCCCCTGTGATGGTGAGATGGGATTGAGGATTGTCAGGAAAACTGCGGAGAAAGGAAGCAGGAACTATCAGATTATCAGGAACTTAGTGGAAAGGGGCGCAGCTATTGAAGCTACTGAAAGCCCTGACCTGCTCAGAAAAGAATACGAACATATCAAAGCCATTATATCCGCAGAGACGCCAGATGAAAAAACTGTTGTAACTCGCAGGTACGAGCAGGTAAAAGATGAGCTGATACAGGAGCGAGATGCTTATATTGCAAATGCGATTGATGCCACTCTTGGAACTAATGAAACAGGGCTGCTTTTCATTGGGGTGGCTCATAACGTGATGCCCTTACTGGCAAAGGATATTGAGGTAACAAATCTGGATTAGTGTCCGTGGTACCACTTCAATTCCTACCATAAAAGACGGTGGGATTCTTGATATCACAAACGAAAGTAATTAGTATTCGTTCAGTTCCACTGGAACTATAACTATTTATCGTTATCATAGGTGCATGATTTTTTCAATTATTTTCCTTCGATTAATCACGCATTACATATTATGAGTTGTCATTTTACCTTTGTGTCAAATGGCTACCCCTTTAAGCATAGAAATAGAAATCAACATTTGGGAAATAGCCATGACAATAAACCCAGAACGAAAAACGAATTCAGAAGTGTCTGGATAAAGATAGCAGAACATCATCTTTTCCATGAACTGGAAACAGAATACGGATTTCTACGAGCGACCTGCCGCTCACTCGTACAATTAATGCAGGAATTCATAGAGCAGAATTACGGCAACCTGCATGGAGACAATCAGATAATCTACCATGCAGTAAGCAAAGACGAACCTCCAGGAAAGCAGTTGGACAAAATAAAAACCGTATCAGTTAAACTCACCATATTGCATCCAGAGGATGCTGAGATCCTTGAGAAAAAAAGGCATTCATGTTCTCAGGCAGCACAAAATGATGCGGTTTACCACTGAAGCATATGATCATGGATGACTTCTCCGTGCGGGTCACGCCCACCGGCTTCGCCATCACCGAATTCAGACCCGAGGGCGGCGGCTGGCGGATCACCTGGGAAAGCACACCCGGCTCGGTGTATGCCGTCGAGAGCAGTCCGTCGCTGAGCCCGCCGGACTTCGCGGAT
>JAKRWB010000740.1 GCA_022353185.1 ANME-2 cluster archaeon
TAGACTAACTACATTCCGAATGAGGAGAAATGGAAAAAATAGAAAAACAATCTCGTTTAGGGGTGCGAAATAAGAGCCAAAGGTTGAACAATTCTTTGATTCTGTGACTGTTCTTGACTTCAATTATGAGTGTGCCAGTGTAGCTTCTGTTATTCACAGCAGTTCGATGCGGTCAGGATGTGATATTGGGGTTATGTACTCCCTGATAGCAGCTACGGCATGGATTCATGATAAACATATATTGACAAATGATAACCACTTCAATGTTATCAATTCACTTGGAATAAAAATTGGAAATAAACAATTCAGTCTTGAAATTATTACAATCAAATAATTGATTCCTACCCCCTCTTGCCTTCACTCTGCCCAGGTCTGGGTGATGCTATTCAACTACCCCTGCCACCGCACCTCGCTAAGGCAGCATGGTGGCAGCCGACCATATGGATTCATATAAACTTCGAACCGAAAAACTCTTGGCAGAAACGCCAACATTAAAATAGTCAACGGATAAATATTTGACCTGATGGACTATAGTTTATTACTTTTCCCCACAGTCGGCGGCCTCATAGGTTATACCACCAACTACATAGCAGTCAAGATGCTCTTCCGCCCCCATAAACCCATAGGTATAGGACCACTAAAGGTACAGGGGGTACTACCCAAACGCCGCAACGACATCGCAACCAGCATCGCTGCAACAGTGGAAGAAGAACTGATATCAATTAAAGACTTGACCGTGATATTAAAGAACCTCGACCTCGGCTCCGAAATAGATGGTATGGTCGATGATTTCTTCAAGACTTCAGACTATGAAGGTAAAAGCGAAATACTCTCGAAAATAAACGTAACCATCAATGCCTACATGCGCTCGAAAGTGAAAAAGTCACTCAACAAGAACAAAGAAGGACTCATCACTGAATTTATCCGCAGGATAGAGGGTGAAGTGGACTTCAAAGACATAATTGAGAAAAAAATCGACGGCTATGACCTGAACCAGCTGGAAAATATAGTCATGAGGGTATCATCCAATGAACTACGTTACATCACCATTATCGGCGGCGTACTCGGCTTTATGGTAGGGTTGGTCCAGATGTTTATCTTTATGATGATGTAAAAGGAGGTAGATAAAGCCCCCTTTCATAAAGAATATTGGACTTTATTCACCCTCGTCCTCGGTACGCTCCTTAGTTGTCTCAACGGAATATTTTTTGAGCAACATGATTTCTTCGAAAGTAGGTTCTTCTGTTTTATTGATAGCTCTTAAACGCTCCTCATCTATACCGGTTGCTTTGCTTATCTCTTCATATGTGAACCTGAATTTATGCATCAATTCTTTCAAATACCGTTTGAATTTAAGTCGTGATCTGGATAATGTCATTTTTGTCCTCCTGATATGCTGTGAATATTCAACCCACTATGTACGGTTCACGTAAATAATTAATCTATCGATGAAATCTACACCATTCGATCAAAACGTAAGTTAGTGAGCCCCCACAAATCCGATGCGACTGTGTCCAATCTCACCGAATTCCTCCAAAACCTCGCCGCCTCCCAGCGCAAAAACAGTATCCCCCAGCATAGCCATACTGGCCATCCCGCCATGTGACTCCACAGCTTCCACCGCATCAAAGGCACGGCTACTGATAAGCCCGGTCTCAACGGCAAACTGCCTGGACAATGACATGAAATGCTCCAGTCCCGGTCGTTTTTGCAGCGACTTTAATGCCTCCACCCCCATCTTGTTAACGCGCTGCATGGTCATCTCCTCATCCAAAATTGATGCCGTGGAAATCTCGCCCAGGCACACCCAGGAAATTTCACAAGGCTGCACAGGTATCCGTTGCGTAACACCCACGCCAGGCGCTCCGGGTGCAGTCCGCATCACCAGCCCCCCGGCACACTGTCCAGCCACATCTCCCATCCCTGTCCTGTTCACCACTTCAGCACAATGGGCCACTGCCGCCACGTCCCGTTTGCTCATGCCAGCACCATATACCTGTGTAACTGCAAAGCCGGCAGCCAATGCCGCAGCCCCGCTCACCCCGAACCCGAAACCCGGCATGACATCCGAGATTAGGTTAATGGAAAAAGGTGGTCTGTCCGTCCCCAGCAGTTCAGTTAACACATACTCGACCGTAGGAAAATCCGTGTGCTCACCGTTCAATGTGATGGCAGATACAAAAGAATTGGTATCAATTTCAGCCCTGATGCCGGCTTCAAGACACAGCCCGCACCCGAGCGAACCTGCCCTTAACGGTTCAGAATTGGGGATTACCGAAAAAAAACCTGTGATATGGGCCGGGGCAAAAGCACTGCCCATCATCCGGAAACCTCAAGGTACCTGTCCAGTATGGAACCGGCAATAACCTGTTTATTCCCGGTCACAGGGCCCGTTACAATACCACTGGACTCCAACAGATATACAGTATTATCCTCAGTACCCATGCCACTTACGCCCACATCATTGGCAACCACCATCACAAGACCGTACCTGTCCATAAGGTTCCTGGCGCTTTTGAGCAGTTCATCCCTGCTCACGTTTGTTTCAGCCTTGAATCCTATCATGTCCAAATCAGGATAGTGCCCCCTAACCGTTTGCAGCAATTTACCGGTGGGCCGAAGGGTCAGGGTAATCCCATCCTTCCCCGACTTTATCTTATCATTCAGGGGCTCAATCGTATAATCAGATACAGCCGCAGAACTGATGAGCATTTCACATCCCTTCTCAATCTCATCAAGCACGCAGCGGGTCATATCCTCAGCAGATTCGGCCGCTACTTCTGTAATGCCAGCGCCGGGCAAGCCCGGTGGAACGGGTTGTACCAGTGTCACATCCGCTCCCCTGCGGTATGCTTCCAGTGCCAGTGCTATACCAGTCCGCCCTGACGAGCGGTTGGTCAAAATCCTGATAGGGTCAATACGTTCTACGGTCCCGCCGCCGGTTATGACCACTTTCCTGCCTTCCATACTGCCGCCGCCCAGCAGGCGCTCAACCTCCAGTACAATATCTTCATTAGAGGCTATCTTGGCAGTCTTTTCAGCCAAAACCGGGTCCAATATGTGTACCCTCATCTGTTTTAGTTTCTCGATATTCTCCAGCACACCCGGGTGGCTGTACATGGAACCATGCATTGCAGGAACCACCATTATCGGCACACTGCATCCCAATGCCGTAGTAGCGAAAGTGGTGGGCAGCGTATCATCGATTCCCAATGCCATCTTGCCTATAGTATTTGCCGTACACGGGGTAACCAGCAGCAGGTCGGCCACGCCGTCCTCGCCGCAATATTCCACATGCTCCACCGCCCCCGTTATCCTGGTTATGACCGGCTGTCCTGTGGCATAATGCAGGGCATCCGGGTGGATGATACCCTGTGCCGCCTCGCTCATCACCGCCCTGACACTGGCACCGCGGCGTATCAGTTCCCTGGCCAGTTCAATCGTACGCACGGCTGCGATGCTGCCTGTTACCGCCAGTACGATGGTCTTGTCCCTGAGCGAGTCCGATGAGGTCCTGGTCAGCAGAAATGTGGGATGGTTGTTCATAATTGCACTCTGTTTGTCTGGTAGATTATTCAATGTTTTGCTATTTACTGCATCTCATCCTCTGATATGTCGTTCTTTTCCAGTTCTTTACATATCAGGAATCCTCTTGCCCGCTCAGTGTATTTGTATTCATTCACCTTGTTCCAGAACTTCCGGGAATGGTTGGGGTGTTCCAGATGTGTTATCTCATGCATGATTACGTAATCCAGCACCCATCTCGGCATTTCAGCCAGCTCGTGGGAAATACGTATGCTACCTCTTGCAGGGGTGCAGCTTCCACGGCGGGTATTCTGGTTGGTAACATATTTGATGGAGACAATTTTGAGCTGGCCGTTGAAATAGTGACGGTTGAACTCATCAGCACGTTTTTCCAGGTAATCGTCGTCATTGAGAGCCTTGCGGGTCCGTTTATTCTCAACCTTTGTCTTCATCTTATGGATGAGCTCTGACTCTTTTGTTTCACTTAATCCGGCAGGCATATACACGACCAATGTGTTGCCGTTCAGTTTTGCCTGAATCGTCTTTTTCCTGCGTTTACTTCTGATAATCTGGACATTCAATTCATTACTCGTCATGTTCAAACCCAATAGAACCGAACAATTTCGATGAGTATATGTATCCATCGGTAAAATCAGTTACCTAGAGGGATTTTTAATGGAATTGAATGGAGTAGAAATAGAAGACACATTTGCTGAAGCATTTCCGATAAAGATTGCAAGGGTATTGATAACCGGAGCCACCGAGCGCTGGGCTCTTGTAGCAGCAAGAGAGGCTACAGGATTTGGAACATCAGTAATTGCATGTCCGGCAGAAGCAGGTATTGAAAAAGTGGTAGGCGGAGATGAAACACCTGACGGCAGGCCTGGTGTGTACATCCAGATATGTTCATTCGGGTTCAAGAGCCTTGATGAACAATTGCTTAACAGGCTGGGACAGTGCGTATTGACCGCACCAACCGCCCACGTGTACAACGGACTGCCCGACGCTGAAAAGCAGTTCGATATAGGGTTCAAACTCAAGTTCTTTGGCGATGGCATGGAATCTGAGTTGGAAGTGGGCGGACGCAAAGCATACAAAATCCCTATGATGGAAGGCGATTTTATCGCTGAGCATAGCATCGGTGGAGTGGCTGGTATTGCAGGCGGTAATTTCTTCATGTTAGCCGAGAACCAGATGGCAGCACTGGCTGCAGCCGAGGCTGCTGTTGATGCTATCGACAAAGTAGACGGCGTCATAACTCCCTTCCCTGGTGGTATAGTGGCAAGCGGTTCAAAGGTTGGGGCCAATAAGTACTCGTTCATGAAGGCTACCAGCAATGAGAAGTTCTCACCCAGTATCAAAGATAAGGTTGAGGGCAGCAATGTACCAGCTGATGTGAACGGTATCTACGAGATTGTTATCAACGGACTGGATGAGAAAGTCATTTCACAAGCAATGCTGGCAGGTATCAAGGCCGCGGTAATGATACCCGGTGTCAAAAAGATATCAGCAGGCAACTTCGGTGGAAACCTGGGTCCGTACAAGTTCAATCTGCACGATATAGTAAAGTGAGACCTCTGGTCT
>JAKRWB010000741.1 GCA_022353185.1 ANME-2 cluster archaeon
TCCTTATCAAGCCATGCATCCATCAGTATTAATATCGAGTCTCTGGCAATCCCAATTCCGAGCCTGAATATCATTAGAGAGATTACCAGTACTCCAATACTATCGAGCCATGGCATGCCTAACATTGAGCCGGCAATTGCAATGACAACGACCAGGGAGCTGAAAACATCCGTATATGAATGCATTGCATCTGCAATCAGGGCCTGCGAATCGATCTGTTTGCCAATTTTGCCTTTATACACAGAGATAGCATAAATTACAAAGACAGAAAACACAGCAGTTCCAAGCGCAATTCCCTGAATTCCTATCTCAACAGGATTATCAATGCTTGCCAGTGCCTGGCGTAAAAGTTCGACTCCTGAGACAAGGATTAATACTGAGACAAAAAGCGCTATCAGATTTTCTGCTTTATAATAGCCGTATGGAAACTTCTCTCCGCTGTCTTTTAAACTGAGCCTGAGTCCAACCCATACGGCAAGTGATGTGAAAATATCCAATGAGGTATGAACTGCATCAGCAATCAGGACAGTGCTTCCCGAATATAAGCCAACACTGCCTTTTAATGCTGCAAGAAAGACTAATGCAATGGTTGAATTCTTAGAAGTATTGATCCCAATACGTAAATTCTCACATATAGTCATTCTTTCATCCTGCACGATTATACATATTCTATTCTAGCATTACCTTTTCAGCCATACCATGACCAATAGTGATAAACTGACCACCTACGTTAGCAAACACATATTCACCTCTATGCAGTGCAGATGCAAACATTTCCTTTCCGCTTTTGACAGATTTGATAACTTCCCTGTCACCTTTTTCTAAATAGCGCTTGCGGCCTCCTCCATCTTCCAGAACTCATCTGCATCTATTAACGCTTCCTCTTATTCTGTTTATCCATCCTGCGACTGCCGCCGCCCCGGCCACCACCACGACCGCTACCGCCACCGCGCCCCTTACCACCTCGACGGGGTCCGGTAGTGGTACCGCTATTCGTGTACCGATTGATGGCGTCTCTAACAGTTCCTATAGCAGTTATAACTCCGGACGCAATTGCGGCGGGCACGGACACATTCTCCTGCACTATTTCATCCGGTACCACGTTGATTGCTCCTTTCTTGCATACGTTAGCACAGACTCCACAGCCAGTGCATCTGTCGATGTCGATGTGTGCCGCATCTGATAGTCTTATCGCCCTTACCGGACATACATTGACGCACAATCCACATCCGGTGCAGAGCAATTCATCAATCTGGTACTTCATTTTTTCAGTTCTTCGAACTTCTTTCTGATCTGTTCCAGTTGCTGTTCAAGCATCGCCGCCTGGGATTCGAGCATCGAAATCTCCTGCTGCTCAGGCATGGCTGGTATGCCAGTCTGCATTCCCTGCCATTGAGCTTGCGGTAGTCGCGTTTGCCACGTCCCGGTTCTCAGATACTGTACAGTTGGTGGCAGTCCACCATGACTTCGTCCAACCCAGCCAGGAGAATATCCCAGCCGCATCCATCCAGGCATCCCTGTCGCATAGTACATATTTCTACGTCCGCCTCTCATTTCATTCACCTCCTATTTCTTCAGTTCTTTCAGTTTTGCTTTGATATCTTTTATCTGACTTTCCAAAGCTTGTATCTCCTCATCTATCGTCTGCGGAGGCAGGGGTGGTAATGGAGGAGTAGGTGCTACCTGGGCTCCCATGCCCATACCTCTTCCCATTCCTCCACCCATGCCGCGACCGCCACCACGACCACCGCCGCGCCCCATACCTCTTCCCATGCCCGCACCAGGCATACCGGCAGCAGGCATACCAGGGGCAGGCGCACCGGGAGCTGCCTGCAATCTGCCGCTCTTATACTGCTCGATCGCATCGTTGACAGTGCCGCTTGCACCAGTCACTATCGAGATATTAGTAGCACCGAACGTTTGGATTGCATTCGGTCCCACGTTTCCGGTGATAACAACGCCGACACCTTTGTCTGCAACGGTCTGTGCCGCCTGTATTCCAGCACCGCTCGAAGCACCTATGCCTGGATTCGGCATTGCTTCATACTCCATCGTTTCCGAGTCCACGAAAACAAAGTACTCGCATCTTCCAAATCTTGGATCTACGGACGCATCCATAGTTGGTCCGGTTGAGGTTACGCATATCTTCATGTTTATCAATCTCCTTTTACAAAATGTTCTATATTGTCAACGATCGTCTCAAAGGCTTCAGCAGCTTCTGATTTATGTTTCAGCATGAATGGAATGCCACTGTCGCCTGATTCAACGATCTTAACATCGATTGGAACCCTGCCAAGGAATGGCACGCTCATGTCTTTTGCAGCGCGTTCACCGCCGCCTATCTTAAAAAGATCTATCGTCTCGCCGCATTTTGGGCATTTGAATCCGCTCATGTTCTCTATGATCCCGATAACTGGTATACTAAGTTCCTTTGCGAAATTCACTGATTTTCTTGAATCCAGTAGAGCGACCTCCTGTGGTGTAGTGACAACGATTGCTCCGTCTATCTGCGGAATCAACTGGGCAACACTCAATGGTTCATCCCCGGTTCCTGGCGGGAGGTCGATTATAAGATAGTCCAGATCGCCCCAGAATACGTCTGAAAGAAACTGCCTGATCGCACCCATCTTGCGTGGTCCCCGCCATACCACTGGCGTGTCTTTATCTGCAAGCAGAAATGCAAGGGACATAACCTTCACCCGCGGAGGTATGAAGACAGGAGTTATACCCTCCTTTGATACCTGGGGATGTTCATCCTCGATCCCAAGCATCTTTGGAATATTCGGACCATGGATGTCAGCATCCATAATTCCAACCTCGTATCCCTTTAGCGCAAGTGTAAGTGCAAGGTTGACAGTTACGGTGGTCTTTCCAACGCCACCTTTTCCACTCATGACCATTATTTTGTGCTTTATTCTTTCCATACGCTCTTTCAAGCGTTTTTCCTGAGCTATACCCTCTTCGTCTTTTTTCATGATTTCACCATGTTACCGCATACCATGTCTGCCATGTCCGGCTCTGGCATAGCCACGATCGTCCTCTGCCCTGTGTATGTTCATGCTTTTACACTCAGGGCATTTCTGGGGTCTTCCTGTGCCATGCACAACTTCCCATACATGCTGGCAGTCATAGCACTGGAACTTACATAGTGGAGTAGTTGCCATCTCGTACATCCCCCCATGTATTCGTATCGCTTTGCCACT
Source organism: ANME-2 cluster archaeon (assembly GCA_022353185.1). Taxonomy (GTDB): domain Archaea; phylum Halobacteriota; class Methanosarcinia; order Methanosarcinales; family Methanocomedenaceae; genus Methanocomedens_B. The sequence goes on from JAKRWB010000741.1 coordinate 3,204, forward strand.
GACAAGGGCGCACCCGATCTTTTTTCTTGCTTCGGTCAGGATCCTGTGGAATGTTGGCTGAGAGACTTTCATATGATCTGCTGCCTCACGTTGATCCATCCCGAGATAATCTTTCAGCCGTATGCTTTCCATCTCTTCCATCTTCAAAACCACCTCACCCATGTCCTGCAAACAGGTTGTACACGGTTTGAAGTAATTGTAATTGAATGACGATCGTATATGCCGGTGGCGTCTCGGTCTTGGCATTAATGAATATATATTCATAATGAACTTAAACCTTGTGGTGGTGCAAGAATATCATCGCTATTAACCAGTACTGATGCTTGCAATCTTCGTTATTTCGGCACAGATTTGCTTAAAGGACACATAAGGGAACTCACCATCCAACTGGCTAAATACGAGAACCTGCATACCTCACCAAGCCTAAAACATAGTGGCAACCGTAAAAAGAATCAGAATAAAGGCAGTGGAAAAAAGAGGGGACAGAAGAAGGGAAGTCAATCCATGAGTGGATTATGACAGTGCTGGCAACATGGGGATGAGCCAGTGAACCAGGTAGTTTCAGATAATGAAGGCGAAACAGTCACACATCCTTTCATCCTTACCGCGGGCATTGTACTGGCTGCATTCTGTTTTTCAGCTATGGGATTGATATTCTCATCCACACCGACCAGCATGACTTCCACCGTGATGATGATTTCCACAATGGTGAAATTTCCACTGGTCTTTATAAGCGGTATATTCATCCCGGTCGGAGAACTGCCGTCGTGGGGACAGGTGCTGGCCTCAGCACCCCCCTTGACCTACATAACTGACCTGTGCAGATATTCTTTTCAGGGGACCAATTATTATCCGATCTGGATGGATATCGCAGCCCTTGTAATATTCCTGATGATCTTCATGACGGCTGCAGTGAAGCTCCATGAGAAAAGTATGCCAGAACGGTTGTGAATAATGGTAAAGATGAGAACGCCCTGTTTTTCATCTTAATAACTATACCCGCAGCTCTGCTGTGGTTGGGTGTACCAGCACAACGTTTGACTTGGCTAACCGGGATATTCCAAAACCTAATCTCCGGCATTGAACCTGTGTTTAAGATAATAATTGGAATATATCGCACCCAGAGGATTATGTGCAAGTACCCTATCCTTTACTGCTAGTGTGGTTACAGGTGCCTGCGAGTGTTGGGTGAAGAGAATATCATGGCCAATGCACAATCCGAGAATAACATTCAGGTCAGTCTTCTCGTTATTCAGCACCAGTGCCTGACCCATTGGATTGCACACAGCTTCAAAACCATCATTGTGCAGTTTCTCCAGACCATAACTATCCTTATCAATTCCACATACCTTGCAGCAGACAGAAAATACCTTGAAATCCTGTGCCAATATCTTATGTATGACCTTTGCTTCTTTTTCAAAGCCTATGCAAAAGGCAATGCCCAATTTTTCATACCCCATTCCACCGGCATACAGAATAAGTTCTTCCAACCTCGTTTTTTCCATATAGTACCTGGATTCTATCTGTGCCGATATCTTCATTGATTCAAGGTTCCTGCCAGTATATTCAACATCTGCCTTAATTGTCGAACAATCATTTCCATCGCGGCACTTTTTCTGTTCACATAATGCACATTGCATCTGATAATCTCCGTTTATTGTAACATTTCCAGTGCTTTTTCCAGTGTAATAATAGCAAGATGTGCACAATGGAGGTTTTCTTCAGGGAGACCTTCCAGGGCAGTAACCAGGTCATCGTCTGTAATTGCTTGTGCATCTTTAACAGATTTTCCTTTCACCATAGATGTAAGCATGCTCCCACAAGCTATCGTTGCTCCGCATCCGTCTGTCATAAATGAAATATCTTCAATCATATCATGGTCCATCTTCAGATATATCTCCATCGTATCCCCACACCACCCGGTTAATGCTGCAAAAGCATCTGGTTGTACCATTTTTCCGATATTTTTTGGATTATTATATTCCTTGATCACCCTTTCTGAGAAAACCTTCCGCTCCTGCTCATATACTTCATTTTGAATTTTATCGATCATCTTATCAAAATCAGATTTATTGTTTGAGTCTGTCATTTCAGTTTTCCTTTGATATTTTCCCATATTTTTTCAATATTTTTAGAAAAATCATTGTCAGAGAACTCAACTATAGTCATCTCCTTGATCATGGCCATCGTCGGTGTTTCATCATATGGTATCTTGCCTACAACATCAAGTCCATTTTTAGCACAGTACTTTTCGATGAGTTGTGTATTACCGGGATTTATATCGAATTTATTAATGCAAACCACTGCCGGAATATTGAAATGCCCGGCCACTCCCAGTATTCTTTCCATGTCATGAATACCTGACAATGTAGGTTCAGTTACGATCAATACAAGATCAACACCTGAAATAGCAGATATGACCGGGCAGCCAATCCCGGGAGGGCCGTCTATGATAATTAAATCCTTGTTATATTTGTCAGCCAGTATCCGTGCATTATTTCTTACCATGGATAT
>JAKRWB010000742.1 GCA_022353185.1 ANME-2 cluster archaeon
CCTGTTTGTGCCTTTTCAATTCAACAAACACAGCATTTTCTGCAAGTCGGCCAATATCTTCTGAAAACTTGAACGAGACGGCATTTCGCAGTCCGGTATCTATGCAATAGATCTTTTTAAGGTTCGCAGATTGAACTTTCAGTGATGGGGAATATATGGGGACTGCATATAATAGATATGCTTCAACCATGTATGCGATATAGTCCGATATTGTCTCAAGCCCGAAGCCAAGGGCATTTCTTGCGTTTCTCATGCTAAGGGGGTTGGCTATGTTCGTCAGAAGATAAACACCAAGTTCCTTTGTTTTAACGGAATTTGTGCCGTACCTGTCCACAATGTCTTTGTAGATTATATCTTCAAAATACTGGTTTAGCAAGCGGCGTTTAAAGTTCTCATTTATGAAAAACACTTCTGGAAAGCCGCCCCATTCAAGATACTTTTTCAGGCTGAATAGCACTTTTGACCGTGTCTTGGTGTTTATTATGTCCGTGTTGGTTACATGTACGCCGGAAAAACCAAGAAATTCCCCAAAGCTCATTGGAAAAACTTCTTCCGATATATTTCTTCCTGTGAGCAGGGTGGAGTATTCTTTCTTTAAAAGGGATGCAGAGGAGCCTGTAACGACAAAATTAGCAGCATGTTTCAAATCATATTTTTTCCTTACCCAATTCTCCCACCCTTCTTTTCTCTGCACCTCGTCGATAAAGATAAAGTTGTCAAATGCAGGGTTTAGCTCGGAAAGATAACTTTCGTATATCTCTTCCGGGGAATAATGTGCAAGCGCGGCATCTTCAAAATTAAGAAGAAGAATATTCTTTGGTGAAACACCCATATTCAATAGGTGCTCAATGATCTGGTATAGGATGGTGGATTTTCCGCTTCGACGTACACCTGTTACTATTTTTATCTCTTTTAATTCCATGAGGTCTATAAGTTCATTAGAAATTCTTCGTTTCTGTCCGAGCATGTTCATTGGGACTTCATTTGTCTCCCACCACACGTTCCAGTCTGCAAGGATCCGCATTATGTCTCGTTTCATAATCATAGATAGCACTTGATTATTAAAAAGCTTACTGTATACGGTTCGATTTTACAGTATATTGAACTGTATACCGTTCACATATACTATTCCAAAAGGTATCGGCATTTTCGTCTAAGATAACACGAAAATATCTCGTAAGGGATCAAATTTACCCCTACTTCTCAAGTTAATATAAAAAATTCTGTTATACGGATATATGATTACTATTCGAAGCTCAAGAGAGATTCAAAAAATGACAAACACTGACACTGCT
>JAKRWB010000743.1 GCA_022353185.1 ANME-2 cluster archaeon
CCGGTGGAGATGATGGTCTTGAGGTCATAGCGAATCTGCTGCCACCAGTTCACAAACACTCCTGCGCTCTTGAACTCATCAAGCACACCCAGAGGAATGAGCTTATCTTTAAGCGTGGTTAGCAGCTCCTGCCTCACCTCGGGCATCTTCTTGCCATCACGAAGCTGGGCAAAGTCGTCACGAGCCACAGCCCACCAGGCTTCTAAAGCATCGTGGTGCACGGTGAGGGTCTCTTGAATAGCGGGGTCGGCTTCCAGGGTAGCCTTGATGACGAGCTTTGCCTCAATTTCTTCATTGAAAACAAGGTAGCCGGAGCGCTCGGGCTGGAATAATGTATCAGGTTGTATCCCAAAGCGGGCAAAGTCGGCGGCGCGGGCGATGACCTCGGCCTCAGGGATACCGCCGATCAGGTGCGCCTGCACATCCTCAGGTTCCGGCTCAGGAGTGTTATCCACATAGCGGCGGATGTTAAGATTGTAATCATGGGTATTCACGATCTCGTCCTTGCTGACCAGACGGGAGTATTTGGTTAGCTCCCTCTTGTGGGTGAAGACAAAATCGATCTTTTCAATATCCTCGGGACGCAGTTTATTCTGAGCCTTGCCTTCAGCGTATTCGCGATCGGCATTGATAAACAGCACCTTGTCCTTCAGGGAATCAGGCTTGTTCTTGTTGGCCACAATCACGCAGGCGGGGATGCCGGTACCGTAAAAAAGGCCGGGCGGCAGGCTGATGATGGCCTCAATAACATCGTCATTAATGAAGATCTCACGGATGAGCTTCTCCTTACCGCCTCGAAACAGCACACCATGCGGCATAATGGTCGCCATGTGGCCGTCAGATTTGAGGCTGGCAAGCATGTGTTGCACAAACATCAAGTCGGCCTTCTTGCCGGTCTCGGGGCACCATTCGCGGAAGCGGCTTGGGAATTTCAGGTTTGCACGGCTGTAGTTCTGTGAGAAGGGCGGATTGGCAAGAACACGGTCAAATTTGCGTACCTGGCCATTTTCCAGAATCTGCGGGTCCTCCAGGGTGTCTCCGTTTTCTATGGTGAAGCGGGTGATGTTGTGGAGGA
>JAKRWB010000744.1 GCA_022353185.1 ANME-2 cluster archaeon
CAAATATTATGTTCAACGAGAATTGTAGTGGAGACAGTGTATTAATTTAACTGAAGTTCAGGACTTTTCCGACAATCTCTAATAAAGGATAAGAAGGGGATTCAATTAAAAAATTTAGCGTCTAAATTGCAACTGGATAAATATATTATTTCAATTTCAAAATTGCAGAATAATGGATTAATATCTGAAACAAACCAAATAAGAGCTGAGGTATCATTTGGAGACGAAGGAGATTCAAAGCATTGGACGAATAGATGGTTGAATAAGTGGTTCCAGTTGATTCCTTCGGGAGAAAAATTCATTAGCTTCTTGATAATAGAGGGATAAAAACAAATCGTGGTATGGGACTCTTCGCTCCATGTCGGATAACCTGTTCATATATGGCTCCAGAGTAGCCCGCCTCCACCCCAAATCCCGGGGTGGGACTTCTGATATGCGCATGACCGTTATTATATAAAATGCGTCTTCAATCACCCGCCCGCCCATCCTGCTCAACCTCACACCCTGCGCGCAGGTGCTCTGCAATGCAGGCGGCAAGCCTCGGGTGTTTGTGGGTGCTGCCGGCGGCGGCTATGGCTGTTGAAATATAAAATACATTTTCAATCACCCAACCGTCCCTCCCACTCAACTACACAGCCTGCGCCTGGGTGCTCGGTATGTGGCGGCGGCTAAGATATGGCTGTTGAAATATACAATGACTGAATGTTAGCACAATTAACCAAATATTTATATCTACAGCAACAACTTGAGAAGTCATATGGCAACGGTCACAATAAAACTGTTCGCAAATTTAAGAGCGCAAGCAGGTAAAGCAAAAATCGAGGCAGACGGTCATGACCTCAGGCAAGTGCTCAACTGGCTCATTGAAAAACATGATGGACTGGGAGAACTCATATTTGACAGTAAGGGCCTCCATCCTTTCATCCATGTAATGGTCAACGGTATTAGTGTCAAGGATAAAGACGGACTCGAAACCATACTCAATGATGGGGATGAGATAGCATTATTCCCGCCGGTCTCGGGCGGTTGAGGAAATCCTATGGGCAGGCTGTTCAGGTCACGAATGGATGTGGATACGGCAAAGAATATATTTTTTAAAGCCATCCGCCCAATAGAGCGCAAAGAGAGTGTACCTCTTGAAGCTGCCAACGGTCGTGTGCTTGCATCAGATATTGAAGCCGAACAAAACGTCCCCCATTACAAGCGTGCTGCTATGGACGGATACGCCCTCAAGGCAAATGATACTCTTGGAGCAGCCGCGCCGTCTCCTGTATTACTCACACTGACCAACGGCGACGTAGGCCCGGGTACCTGCCACCGGGTGCATACCGGCTCTGCTATTCCCAAGGGTGCCGATGCTGTGGTGATGCTTGAGGATACCAGGGCTTCAGGTACAACCGTTGAGATATTATCTCAGTTGCATCCGGGAAAGCATGTGGGCGCTATTGGTGAAGATGTGGCGGCGGGTGAGTTGTTACTCTCATCAGGACACTTGCTGCGCCCCGGCGACATGGCAGTACTTGCCTCGACTGGCATCAGTGATGTGGAGATATACCACAGACCGCTGGTGGCTATCATTCCCACGGGCGAGGAAGTGGTACCCATGGGTAAGCCCCTGGAAGCCGGACAGGTGTGGGAGACCAACAGCCTGATGACTGCGTGTTATGTCAGGCAAGCCGGTGGATTCCCGCGGATTAACGATATCGTGACCGATGACCCCGAACTCATACGCCAGGCCATACAGGACAATTCGGATGCTGATATGATAGTGATAAGCGGCGGCACGTCTGTGGGTGAGCGGGACCATGTACCTGCTGCGGTAGAGGCTCTGGGCGAACTGCTGGTACACGGTGTGGCTATTAGTCCGGGCAAACCAACGGCCCTGGGTGTGGTGGAAGGTAAACCAATCCTGTGTATGCCCGGCTATCCCGTTGCGGGCCTGGTGGCACTGCTTGTGTTCGGCATACCTGCATTACAAAAGTTGGGACACATCCCGCCCAGGCCCGAAACTGTGGTCAGTTTACCACTTAAGGAGAAGATAACATCCCGCCAGGGATACCAAACCTATGTGCGGGTGCGCATAACAGACGGCAGCGTGGAACCTGTAATGGCATCGGGTGCTGGCATCCTGAGTTCAGTAGCAAAAGCTGATGGGTATGTGGTGGTGCCGCCTAATATTGAGGGATACGGGGTTGGCACTGAGGTTGATGTAATTTGGTTTTGAGACACCGATTTTCGTCAGCCTTTTATATTCCAAAATGAATTCACCTTATTTCCACAAAATAATCTCGTACGATAACGTATTTCAATAATAATAATAAACACAGATTATACTCCAAAGACTATCTTTTCTGATTTTATCAACTGCAGATGTAACGGGAAAGTGGTTGGTGATGAGATTATAATCAAAATGAAGAAGAAGGCAACGACACCTATTTTCAAGTCGAATGATGTTTTTAAGAAATCGTATCCTATACCAT
>JAKRWB010000745.1 GCA_022353185.1 ANME-2 cluster archaeon
GACAATGCCAAACGAAAGCCGTATAGGGGAAATCCGTACGTACGGATTGATAAGGAGGATTATATTTCCAGGTGCTGGATTTTAGTTCTGAAATCCTTAAAGAGATTAATGAGAAAGCAGATTTAACATTTTTTAGCTTACTTGGGAAGTGTGATTAAATAAACTTGTATAATATAAAATGAGCAATATTTCGGCTAAATATTAACGCTCCTATACCAAACAGAAATCCAGTCACAAATCTACGATTATTTTTACTGGATGTATAATTTAAATACTGCAATCCCCCATCAATTATCATTGGCGTTGCTAAAATAAAACTCATTTGATAACTTAAATGTATATTAAAAATATTAAAAATCAATAAAGATACTATCCCTCCAATAAGAATACCAGTACATCGTGCACATATTGGAAGGCATCGATTATTATAGACAAAACACCTTTCAGGCATTGAATGACAAAAAGGGGATTGTCTAAGCCATATATTCATTGATTTTAGCATATTAATTATTTTGCGTCGCAAATTCATAAGCACAATCACTGCAAAATCGATTTGTTACATCATTTTGCATCCCACATTTTGGACAAACCCTATTTTTTTTGTCTCCCGTTTGCATTATTATTTGTTGCTGTTGTTGTTGCTGTTGTGGTTGACTTCTGCCACAAAATTTATAACAAAAATAGCATACCACCACCCAAAAAACGATAGCAATTATTCCAGAAAGAGTTTCACCCATTGCTTCGGGATTATAAATTACTCCCAAGAAAAATAAAAAGCCAATAATTCCAGCAATATAGTAATAGATAGCATTAGGTTTCTTATTAAATTCTTCTAATTCTTTCTTTAGTCCCATTATTTAGCTCCTTTGACCTTTAAGACAAATTATTTCATCATCTATTTAAATCTTTGGAAAATTGGGGCATTGGGATGGAATTATTTTGGGATTCAATATGCTGTGGCTTTTAATTAACAGATTTATCACGAAAACCTACACTATAACTCGGCATTTTTGTCCCGAGGCCTATCAACCCTGAAGGATTTTATTCGGAAATGCCAAAAACTGGGGGTTATCAAGAACCACTAACATTTGCAGCTATCAATTTTGCAATCCTTGGACTATTAACAGGGATCATCGCTGTTATTCTAGGTGGTGCCAGCGCCACTTATATAGTGACCGCATTGATCGGTGCGGTGATTGGCGGTATTATCGGACTGTTCATCCTTGGAATCATATTGTTCATATTCTTCAAGATATTTGGCGGCTCAAGTGGCTATGAAGGTACTGTAAGGATAGTGTCATATTCAAGCGCTGTCCAGGTCTTCGCATGGATACCTGTTGTCGGATGGATTATCAATTTGTATGGTATCTGGCTAAATATCGTGGGCGGCAAACACGTCCACAATCTGACTACAGTAAAATCTGCTATTGCGGTGTTATTGCCGATAGTAATACTGGCTGTAATTGTAATGCTCTTGATGGCTGTAATAATCGCAGCTATTGCAGCAATGGGACTGAGTGAACTTGGTGGGTTGTAATTACCCACCATGTTTCTTTTTTTAAAAAAATTGATTATAACTCTCTATTCTCAAGTAACAGTGAGTGCTACTGAGCAGTATATTGTAGTCGATGATGTATGACTTCGTATACTCTAGTAACTGCGACCGAAGGAAGTCGTTTTTGTACCTGTTTCTATCCCCGGGTGTACCTTTTATTTCTAAATAACAACTATTTTATCCTTCCACTTCCAATTAAGGTCTCGATGAAAGTATACAAAGACTATGATGACCTGCCAAAA
>JAKRWB010000746.1 GCA_022353185.1 ANME-2 cluster archaeon
AACGCATCTTCTACAGATGCCGTATTCATCGATTCGTCGAACGTAACGGTTATCACGCTCGTTACTGGAACTGTTGAACCGTCAGAAGGTGACGTGATGGTAATCACCGGTGCAGTTGAACCAAGTGTCACGGTGATATAATCCAGTTTCGTCACCGAATCGCTGTTTCCGTCAGCTTCGGAAACATTCAGAGTAACAGAGTATGTGCCGTTTCCAATATACGTGTGGGTTGGATTCTGCTCAGTGCTGTCCGCTGTACCATCATTATCGAAATCCCATTCCCATGTTGTAATTCCATCATATGAAGTTGAGGTATCGGTGAAATCAACAATCAGCGGTTCCGCTCCGGTCACAGGCGTTGCAGTGAAGTCGGCAACCGGTTCAGTATCGGATATGGTTGCGGTGGTGGTATCAGTATCGGTTGCACCGTTGTTATCTGTCACTGTCAGAGTGACGGTATATGGTCCGTCCTGGGTATAGGCGTGGACCGGATTTACTCCTGTTCCGGTATTCCCGTCTCCAAAGTCCCAGTCATAGGAATCAATGCTTCCATCAGGGTCAGATGAACCGGAACCGTCAAAGGTTACTGATACTCCTTCAGTGTCAGTGTAAGGACCGTTCGGATCTGATACCGGAGGCTGGTTAATATCTTGCAATGGTGTGTTGATTATCACATCAATTTCTGCCATATCTCCAGCAAGAGTAATTACTGTTATTCCATAATATGTTGCATTCCATGCTTTTATTATTACTTCGTCTCCATCTTCACCCACTATTGATGCAGAATAAAACCCGCTGAAAGGGTCTCCCGGTAGAGAAGGCCCACCTGTTAGTCCTTCTAAATAATATCCACTTGTAGTGTCGTTAATGCTGAAATTCGTCCCTCGTGGTGCTGGTGTTACACCATCTGACAAATAGACAGTTCCCTTAATTCCATGTGGTATCAATTCAGCACTCACAAGTGGTGCCACAATAAAAAAGATAAACAATGTAGTTACCAAAACTTTATCTAATCCTTTCCCATTCATTATTCCTTTCTCCTTCCTATTTTATTATTTGCATAAT
>JAKRWB010000747.1 GCA_022353185.1 ANME-2 cluster archaeon
TAATCCCTGGGGTAATTGTTCCCATAGAACCTGGTGTTACAGATACCACCTCTACATCAGCATCATAGGTCAAAACGACCTCAATAGCACCCACAGTTTCTGTAAGATCTGATATGCGAATCGGAGTTGTGCTAGTTAATCCACTATCAGCAGATGCATCATCGATTGAGATGGTAGCTGTTGCTGCTGCTGATAGACACACTGCTCCCATACCAATAACTGCTATAGTTATTACTGCTAATAATCTTAACATATTTTTTATATTCATTTGGTATTTCCTCCTAAAATAGAATAAAAATGCGGTAATAATACCGCATTTTATTTTTCATACGTTTAGATCAGGGACGACAGTCATCAGGGTGTAGCATATCATCATCTGCAGGGGATTCCCACAGCGGTTTTGCTAGTACTCCAAGACTTCCATCAGGATCAACCCTCCACTGTTTGATATGCATTGCGTCTATCATATCAGAACTGCCATCATCGGTAGTATCTGCACATTTCAGTTGGTCTGCAGTAAGTGATATAAGACCTGCCCTATATTGTGCAATCAACATTGCATCTACCGTATCCACGCAATTATCACCAGTGACATCGCCTTCCATTAACTCTGGTGGTGGTGGTGGTGCACCATTACCAGTCAACCGTACATCGTTTACAGTGACAAAGTTATCTCCATATAAATCTATATAGACATAGTCATCCTCATCATACCTTCTGTCGTCAACATCGAAGAAACCAGCCTGTACATTTGGTAATGTAATTAGTCCTAAGCTGAAATAAGGATCACCATCACCATCTAATACCTTTGAACCAGCTGCAAAGCCTGCATATGATGTGAGCCTTACATCTAAATTGCTTACACTGCCTCCACCTAGAGAATCAACGATGATTGGATCATCATTTGTTAATCCGTCTCCATTGACATCATAATACCGAATATTATTCCATGGGATGAAGTTCGTAGTCTTCCATTCATCTTTGTCACCTGACTCTACCGTTGTTCCGGCTGCATGTGTCTCGCCCAACCAAGTTACCGGTGTGAGCCTCACATCACCAACTTCTACTTGTAGAACTCCTGCCCAGAAAGGAGATGTGTCTAGAAGAACCAGATCATCTGCAGTGAACCCATCGTCTAATAAATCAACGGATTGCAACCTGGAGTTCAAGAAAACGAATGGCCAAAAGGTTGTTAATCTATCTACACTACAATCATCATCGACTAAAACCTTTGAGCCAAATGGATAGCCAAACGTCGGCTGAGTCAGCCTGACATCATTTGCACTTGAAAATTGTTGACCACCTACA
>JAKRWB010000748.1 GCA_022353185.1 ANME-2 cluster archaeon
GCTGAAAAAATACCATCTCCTGCCACTAAATCTGGAGAATTACCCTCATCATTAAACGGATAACTCGTTTCACCGCCAATCGTAAGATCATAAAAAGAACCCTCTGAATAACTGCCCGGGTTAATAACATGGTGCACTGCTGCTGTATCAGCGGTCCCGTCCCAGTGGTCTAACAATTGAGTATCCTTTAGCGTGCCGGTGATGTTTGAACCTGATATGTTGCGTAAGACGTATCCTTCATCATCCAGCACAATTACATAAACATTTATCTTAAGATCAATGGTGTTTGTACCCCAGTTATTAAGGGTATCCGCATTAAACGGGTCATCTGCATATACTTGTTTATCTGTGAAAACAAGCAATTTAGCAGCATCCCCCACTGATAATGTTGAGAGGGATGATGTTTGTGCAGTGAAGGTGTTATTTGCTGCATCCACCGTAGTTGGCAGATTATTCCACGCTCCGTTTTTGTGGTGGTACATCGTAAGACCGTTTTCATTCCGGTTACCAAGTTCAGCATCGTTACAAAGAATTTTAACCTCCACATACTCATAAGAAACATTGACTGCGCTGACATTCACATACTTAACCGGATTGCCGGATGACATGGTGGACTCTGGGTTGTTCAAACCATAATCGTCCAGTATTATCGTACTATCGTTTGAACTACCATTGATCTTGAACTTTGCTGATACATTTTTACTGGATAAGGCATCAAATAGTATATATCCACCTATAGGCACATCATCCCAGTCAAACGAATGCCCGGTAATACTGTAAAGTACAGTAGTGCCGTCTTCATCGTAGACCGTGATATTGCAGATCAACTGACCTCCACTCTTGTCTTTTACATTTCCGTGAGCAGCGGCGTTACCGGCTGTCGTGAAATTAAAAATGGATGAATTGGAGTTGAGTGAATTATTTATTTCATTATAGCTGTACGCAGAATAATAGTACTTAGTTAATGGAGATAAATCGGTTAACAAGATATGTACTGAATCTGTATTATTATCCCAACTGCTCCAGTTATGAGTAGATAGGTCAGGATATATGGAATACTTGACACGGTTATCCGAGTCGGACTGATTTGTGTCCCATGTGATGTGTGCCTGGGAGCGGGTCACTCCTGAACTGGCTACATTAGTGATGTTGGGAGCATCTGGAATGGACTGAACGATGATAGACCATTGAGTAATAGAGGAGGTGCCGTTCGTATTGTTCATCGAAGCGTTAAGATATTTGGTGCCGCT
>JAKRWB010000097.1 GCA_022353185.1 ANME-2 cluster archaeon
CAGTTCGAAGAATCCTATGGTTGGATAGCAGACGAATCTCCCCTGGTCATTATGCTGTTCATTTTTGCAAATAACACGCTCAATAGTTTTATTGCCATGTTACTTGGAGTGGTTTTCGGGCTTTGGCCCATACTGTTCATTCTTATTAACGGCTTTTTTGTCGGTGTAGTGGTGTTCGATGTTGCCCGGGAAATCGGGGTACTTGTAATATTGGCCGCACTCATCCCACACGGAATAATTGAATTGCCTATGATATTTTTAAGTGCAGCCATAGGATTGAGACTTGGCTATCTTACATTTCTGAAAATATCTCATAAAATGGAAATAAGCATTCAGCAGGAATTGTTTCAGGCGGTCAGGTTCTTTATAAAATTTATTGTTCCGCTACTGTTTATCGCAGCTCTTATTGAAACGTTTGTAACAACAGCGATTCTCTTTATATTGATGTCTTAATATCACCCTTTATAGAACGGCTCGCGCAGGTTCACTGCTTTATAGAACAATGTTTCAAGTTCATGGATACCTGCACTTCCAGTGTCCACAAGGTTGTCGTTCACCAGCAGGCAGGGTTTCAGCTTACCATCAGCGGTCACCCTGAGACGGCTGCAATTAGCACAGAACCGGGAATTGTCAATGGGTCTTACCACTTCTACTTCAGCACCGTCCACCAAATATTTTTTCCTGCGATGCATCTTGCGCTCAACCACCTCTGAAGCCCTTGAACAAAGGTCCATCTCAATAGCATCCATGTCAACACTGCCACCGTAATTGCCAAAGTCCATGGGTTCGATTATCTGTAATATCACATCCCCGTCAAACAATCTTACAAAGGATATCATATCGTCCAGTTCATTTTCGTTGATACCTTTGAGCATTACCATGTTCAATTTGACAGGAGTCAGGCCAGCGTTTACTGCCGACTGTATTCCATCCAGCACCATAGGGTGTATATCTTCGTTGCACCGGCATATACTGGCATACGTTTGAGGTTTCAGAGTATCCAGGCTGACATTAACCCGGTCCAGCCCGGCAGATTTGAGTGAAATTGCCCTTTTTGAGAGTGTCACTCCGTTGGTGGTTGCAGAAACGTTTCGAAATTTTGGGATAGCTACCAGTATATCCTCGAAATCCTGGCGCATCAGGGGCTCGCCTCCTGAGAATTTCACCTTTGTCACCCCCAGTTTAGATGCTGTTTTTATAATATTGACAATATGTCCAGAGCTCATTTGTGATTCATGCCCATTTTGCCCCTCGTTATGACAATAAAAACAATTGAGGTTACACTGACTGGTGATGGATATACGCAGGCTGGTTATCCTGCGCCCAAAAGTATCGATGAGTCCATCTGGTTCCATATAGATATGTATATTGCAAACGGTTAAGTTAAAGATATTGATTAACTGGATTTGATTACATAATAGATTTATTATTACTGTCTTGTCCCTGGCTTACTGGCGTATGACCACTGCGCTGCCACATTGAATAAAAACAGATCTAACATCAACAAACGGTATGGGAAAAAATGACCTTAATTCTACACAATCACTTGCCACCATAACTGCCAGGTCATCAAGCCTTGTTGGATGACCTCTATAAACACCATCACTCATCTTTCAAGGTTCTCCTCAATACACTATATGGTATATGTATTTAAAATAGATTCTTTTATTCATCATAACAGGCTGTCCCAATACATTTGAACTGCAAAAAAAATCAAACGTTGCGATGGCACACCCAATCGCAGCATAGCTGCGGGGTATTACGATTGAGATCAATGTTCATATAGATTCCACTAACACATCCTTCCAACCATCGCCAAACAGAGATTTAAGCATATCGATAATCAAGAATTTTGAACCCGACATCAACTCAAGGGTAATGGACTCTCCCTCCTGGTAAAATACTACCGAATCCAGCAACTTTTTTTTCTTGTCACGGGCAGTGACATCAAAATATATTCTCATTTCTTGTTTCTTAATCTCAAAACCAAGCCCGATTGAAAGCATATAGTCCTGCAAACGATTCTGGAAACTGTATTTTGAAGGGTCTTTCCATGATGAAGTTATCCTGAACGTATTTCCGATATCGCCGGATGCCGGGGAAATGCTCAATATCTGCGTATCGATCGTATTTTTCTTAAGATACTCAAGGAAAACCTCAGATGCTCCAATAAATTCCATATCATACAGGAACCGCCCGAAAAGGAATCCATATCCTTTTGATGCAACCATATTCTGTACCTGCCTGCATGAAAGGTAATATTCCAGAAGTGAAGGAATATTTTCAAGTATAGCTCTTCCGGCAAATGAGCATTTTGCTTCAGGAGTGAGATGTCGCCCCGCTTCTTTAATAGTAACTATCGCCTGTACTATCTGCGGCCTTTTCTTTATCTCAACTATTTTTTTTAAACTGGCCATATGTTCCGGTTTGACTTGCGGAAGTTCAAGGAGTTTGCGATCGTTGCAGCCTCCACAATCTATGCATTCTCCTTTTCCTGATAAGCAATATCCTGTGTCCTTGAAATTCCTGGATTCATTAAACATCCTGAAAAGGAATGATTTTGAAGGTGTGCCTTTTATGATCTCAAATGGGAAGGCATAACTCTCATCCTTCAAACCATTGATACTGGCGCCTGATGCGTTCCTCAATGCAAGAATGAGCGCGTTCTTATCACCTATAATGTGTTTACCATCAAAATATTCTCCGTTATCTGTAAATCGCAAGATCACATCAAAGCATTCAAATCCCGCAAGAACGATGTGTTGCGATACCAGGAATTCATCGACATCCTGAGCCATCCTGAACTCAAAATTATTTGTCTCGCAATCTCTTTTTATATCTCCTTTTATATGTTTTATGCTCTCAGGGTTTGTTATTGTGGGGGCAAATTGAAACGGAGTAAAAGGAAGGTTCGAGAGAAGCCCAAAACTCATAATAGACCGGCAGCCTGGCGATAAATTGTTCTTTAAGAGTTTAATCTTCATAATGAAGTTCTTGAATTCTTTCAGGTCATTTTCAGTTTCAAGTCCTGTAATTATGAAAAATAATTTCAATTGCCTTGGCTTCCTGGAATAAATGTGTTCAAGCGAAACAAGAAGTTCCTTCTCTAACAGGCTTTTATGCAGATAACGCCTTATCCGGTCACTGATCCCTTCCACGCCTATCGTGTAAGTCCTTTTTCCGGAAAGTATCTCAATATCAAGAAGATCAGGGCGCATTGCTAGGATATCTGCACGCTGGCTCTTGAAATTCACGAATTTTACTATTTCATTGAGGTTTGCGATTATCTTTGAGATGCCAGTGTGGAGATTGAAATTGAAACTCAGGAAATCAAATTCTGTCGGAGCGTGTTTTATTTTCGCTTCAAGCGCCTTTACAAGAATATCTGCAGGGTCATATTCCCTGAAGGGTTTTCGTGTGTTCCCTTCAAAACAGAATGAACAAAAACATGGGCATCCCTGCGTTATCTGGAGTTTTATTGTACTTTCGACATCAGTATTCAGGATCGGATGATCTGTAATGATATACGAAGCCTGCGGCATTTTCGGGGGTGCGACCCTGATCTCCTTGGGGATGGGGAGCCTTATGTCAAAGAACCCTATTACTTCATTTTCAAGCAATTCCAGTACTTCTGCTTTTGTTTTCTCCTTATTTTCGTTCACGATAGAAGTTATCTTCTCGACAGCGCTTTCACCTTCCCCGAAAAACAGGGCATCAACGAAAGAATCACCATCAGGAGCTATAGCACCCTGGGCCATAAGCGCATTTGAGCCTCCCATGATGACGATGGGGCGTAGTGTAGATCTTTGTGATTTTAACGGTGAAGCTGTTGTATTGGAAAAAAGATATGGCAGGTTGAATAATTCAAGTGTGAATGAATTGGATATGAATACGAGGTCAAAATCCATAATCGAATAGAGTGATTGGATGCCCAGGAAAAATGGGATTTTGTTATCCAGGAAAAGCCTGATATTCTTTGTTTCAGGGAAAAATGCGTAATCGATATATGCCAGAGGCAGCGCTCGCCTAATTTCCTGGAATAGGAAATGATGCGTTATGGATTCGCGGACATTTTGAAGAGGAGAAAGACGAACTATTAATACACGCAATTGTGCTTCCCCGAAATCGGGATTATTGAATGTTGGATTCCTGCGCGGGAAAAAGATGCGGTATCCATCCATTTTATGAAAATTATTCCAGAAAAAATCGGTATGATCGGTCATATTTGGTGTTAATTTAGTGTCAGAATATAATTACTTGATACCTTTTGTGAGCATAATAGCTTTTGTGTGACTTCCACTTAATTTTCCATGTTTTGATGAATTTCATGCATAGCAACGCGATCGGATAAACGAACGATGGAGGTGGTCTTTCCTATGCCTGCGCCTGCGATGATTAGTTGGGGTGCTTGTCTGTGTTTGGATTGCTCCCTATAGAAAAATTGTTTACATCCATCAAATTCTAAAATCCAGAAATGTTATATATTGAACAGTTTCGACTATTAAATAGCGCTTCACACAAGTCGAACCAGATTCTCTCGTCCTTTCTTGACCCGCTGTATCAACCCATCCTCTGCCATCTTATTCAGCAGGGAACTTGTTTTTGATTTAGAAAAACCACTGTTTTTAACAATACCTGACTGCATCATGGCACCACCACTTTCCTTAAGCATGGATATAATCATATCCTCGTCTGATTCAAGAATTGAATCTACATTGACATATGGTTGTAATGGTTCAAGAGATTCCAATTCTTCAGGTTCCACCTCAACTACTTGTTGAGGTTTTCCTGGTGCATTGCTGCTGCCCGTACTATTTTTTTTCAGATAAATGAGTGCTCCTGCGACCAGTAACAGTATTAAAATCCCTGCTACAAGCAGCCAGGAAGTCTCCTTATTAAAAGTAATGTTAGGCTCACCAGAATTAAATGTCCTGGGCCCGTTCCATATCAGTTCATCCTTACGCTGGACATCCGGTTCAGGAGTTGTACCTGAAACTTTATACCCTGCAGGTATTTTCACGATAAAAGTATCACCATTTGAAATATACTGCCCGCCAAAGAACACATCACCCAGAATAATTGAAGAACCAGAAACCTCAGCCAGATGGGTCCATTTGAACGAATAGCGTACAATGCCGTAATTGCCGGTAGCTGTGTTCTGTTCACTTACCGAAATATCAAAATCACTTGCAGTCATTGGCCTGGATGTGGCAATCCCTGCATTTGATACTATACTGCGCATATTTGCTTCAAATTCGGTCATGTGGGTACTGTTGCCCTCCACTACCTGTTTGAAATTATTGAACTCGTCCACCCTTGACTGTGAATCCAGAAGCGTCCGGTATTCAATAATATAACAAGTCTCACCATCCTCATGTATGTCAAAGGTATATGAGATTTCAGCCGTAGAAGCAGGGAGAAATAACAGTAGTACTAAAAAAACAAACGAAAAAATCCAAAGTGACGTTTTTCCTAACATATTGCTATATAGACTCTTAATAATTTATTATGTTTTCTATTTCGGAGGTGTGGGAGCAACCTGGCGTTTGTGAATATTTCGCTCAATCCGCGCAAGCAGCCCTGAAATTACCACTTCATCTATTCCATACCGATTCACCACGAATTCAAGGGATTCTTTTTGGTCCAGCAGTGCAACCAGTGCATTATCAATCTCTTCATAGGTCAGGCCCAGTTCCTTTTCATCTGTCTGCCCGGGCCACAATCCCGCAGTAGGTGGTTTGTCTATGATAGGCCTGGGCACATCCAGATATCGTGCCAGCATCTTCACCTGGGTCTTGAATAGATTACCCAGCGGTTCAATATCCACTCCCCCGTCTCCGTATTTAGTGAAATAACCCAATAGCAGTTCTGTCCTGTTGCCCGTGCCTATCACAATACGATGCATCATGTTTGCATAATAATACAGGGTAGACATCCTGATCCTGGCCTTCAGGTTACCCATTGACATCCGGTCATCTTCCACAAATTCAGGTATGGAGATGATGAATGAATTAAGTGTTTCAGATATATCCACCACTGAATATTCGATGTTCAGGATATTTGCCACGTCAGTGGCATCAAGCACATCTTCAGGAGGTGTCATGCTCATCTCAGGCATTATTATTGCAAGCACATTTTCCCTGCCCAGTGCCCTCACAGCCAGGTAAGTGGTAACAGCAGAATCTATGCCGCCGCTAAGTCCGATAACCGCGCCCTTGGTTCCTGATTTTTTCACATACGACCTTATGAAATTGGTGATTTTCGTTGTAGCTTCCTCTGGGTCAAAATCTGGCATAGTATTCATAAAATACAATAACCATCAATGAACATAATATTTACTGCAAAGAATACAGGTGAGATGGGGGACTAATGAACTCAGTCCAGTTCTTTTATCATCGCAATCTCATCACAATCAGGGAAACGAGGGCATTTCACGCACATGCTCCATAATTTATGTGGAAGTGTAGATTTATCCACTACCTTGAATCCGTGGTGCTCGAAAAACTCCTGGGCATAGGTAAGTGTAACCAGATGCTTGATTCCGAGTTCTGGTGCTTCCTTCAGGCATGCTTCGAGTATCCTGGAACCATGCCCCTTTTTTGTTTCAGCAGTAGACACTGCCAGGGACAAAATCTCCCCGTACTCTTCCCAGGTAACATGCAGGGCACCACAGGCGATAATCCTGTCCTCTTTTTCGATTACAAAAAAGTCCCTGATATTTTCATACAACTCACCGATGGCACGGGGCAACATAATCTCCTGATGAGCATAAACATTGATAAGTTGCCTGATCTGTGCAACATCCCTAACCCTGGCTTTTCTGAGCAAAATTTATCAAACCACCTATAATTGAACCTTACTTGTGGCACTGTTCCAAAAATCAGTTATTTTGTTGACACCGACTTTAGGTAAAATCATTGTTAATCGGTGTTAATCGGTGTCTGGAAATATAAAAAGACACGGATTTCACTGATTTACACGGATTTGTAGTCGCATCTGCATCTGAATTATTCGCTGTATAACTGGATTTTGGTATTGT
>JAKRWB010000749.1 GCA_022353185.1 ANME-2 cluster archaeon
TCGTGCTCAGTATAGCGCGTGAATTAGACATTCCCGAAGGCATAACAGGAGTTCCATACTCTAATATCCCAATAGCAGCATATATATGAAAAACTTCATCAATCCAAAAACTTAAGTTTCCAAGGTTGTCAAACCGTAAATAAAAACCAATTATAATTAAAAAACACAGGAATAAGATGCCATACTTTGAAATAAATTTATCAACAACAGGGATTAAGGTATAATCACTAAATGAAATCTTAATTCGTTCTGGAATAAACTCAACTACGCATAGAGATATGCCAATCAGTAAAATTGGTACGTCTATGTAACCTAATTGAAATGATTCCTTTAAGAGATAGTACACTAAATCGAAAAGTAAAAGTATAACCCCAACTAATCCCAGTATATGTTTTTCCACAAATCTCATAGAATTTCTGTATATGATTCTATCAAATATTAATGTGTTTATCATCGCACCCCTATTTATTAAATGACGACGACAAAATACAAAAACTTTTTCCGAAATTGAAGGCAGTATTGGATGACGTTAAAGAACTGTATTAGATTATCTTCATCGACGAGCCTACCATATGTCACTTTCAACATTCTGAAGCAATTGCACGAGCATGACCAGCGCATCAAAATCATCCGCTTCCGGCGCAACTTCGGATAGACTACAGCCTTAGCAGCTGTCTTTGCCCATGCAAAAGGTGATATAATAATCACAACGGACGGCGGTCTTTAAAACGACCCAGCTGATAAAACGTGTCTTTTGGAAAAAAATGATAAAGGCCATAACATGGTAAGTGGTTGGTCGCAGACCGGAAGGACCCGTTCATTTCTATTTCTAAGCGGCTGCTATCAAAATTCACGAACTGCCTGGCATCAAGGTTAATCGGTCTTCATCTTCATGATTATGGATGCACCTTTAAGGCATTCCAGCATGAGGTTATTAAAAATATTGACTTATATGGGATACACCGCTGCACTTTGGCGCTTGCAAGTTGGATGGGTGTATCTGTCGCAGAGGTTAAAGTTAAGCACTATCCTCGGATTAATGGCGTGAGCAAGTATGGTATGACGCGGCTGAGTTGTGCCTTCCCTTTACAATTTTCACATTCACGTAAGACTTTCAGTTTGAATTCTCGTTTATACGTTCGTCTTTGTTTCATATATATAGGGATTTCTGAAATGGCACTTATTTTGCAATATTAGATCATGTGTTTTTTACTTATAGTGCTTGTCTCGT
>JAKRWB010000098.1 GCA_022353185.1 ANME-2 cluster archaeon
CGGTGAAAAAGTAGTCACTCAAGAGAATTATCTTAATGAACCAGAAACCAAAAAAAGGCTTGAGAGTAAGAAGAGATAGGCAAGCTCGTCTACAAACTCTACGACCTGACCCCCGAAGAGATAGAGAGCGTCGAGGGGTTCAATGAGGGGAAATGAGATGGATTCGTATTATAACGCTTTTCCAGTATTAACTCCTGTTATGCTCAATATGTATTATGTGCTAAGATATACTTCTCAACACCCCCTATCCATTACCCCAAAAGCCCTGACAACAACCCAGAACCCAGACTCACCCACCCCACCCCACCACCACCACCACCACCACCAAATCGGCACATATATATACCGTCCAACCGTGTCAGTATGTCACACACTAACACGATAAGGTGAACATATGTCAGAAATAGGAAAAAGCATACGCATAGAACGGATAATGGACAGACAGAGCAGGAACATGGTAATCATCCCAATGGACCACGGCATATCAGTAGGCCCGGTCAAAGGATTGGTGGACCTGCCAAAGATGGTCAACAAAGTGGCCGAAGGCGGGGCCAATGCGGTCCTGCTCCAGAAAGGCATGTCAAAACACGGGCACCGCGGGTATGGCACCGATGTAGGGCTTATCATACACATAAGCGCATCAACCGCACTGGGTCCTGACCCCAATGAAAAGGTCCTGGTCTGCTCAGTCGAAGAAGCCATCAAACTGGGTGCTGATGCAGTCAGCATACACATCAATATAGGCAGCGAAACCGAAAGTGACCAGTTAGAACAACTGGGCATGGTATCCGAAACATGCGACCATTGGGGTATGCCCTTGCTGGCGATGATGTATCCACGGGGCAAGAACATATCCAACTCAAATGACCCTGAACTCGTCGCACATGCAGCCCGGGCCGGAGCCGAACTGGGTGCCGATGTCATCAAGACCAACTACACTGGCGACCCTGACACCTTCAAGGACGTAGTACTGGGATGTCCCGTGCCCGTGGTCATGGCAGGCGGTCCAAAGACCGAGACCGACGCAGAATTCCTGGAAATGATACGTGGCTGCATTGATGCAGGCGGTCGTGGCGTAGCCATAGGTAGAAATGTATTTCAACATCCCGACCCAACAAAGATGACCAGGGCAATAACAAAGGTCGTTCATAAGAATGCCAGTGTAGAGGAAGCCCTGGAGGAACTGAAGTGAAGAAGAAGAGTTTATGGATAAAAGCAGATGCCGGGGATTGGGACGAGCGTAAACTCCGGATTACTACCGGTCTTGAATCAGGAGCCGATTTCGTACTGGTCAACGAGGATGATACTGCCAAGGTCCGGGAACTGGGCACCATCAAAGTGGCAGCCTTTGTCAGGAAAGGCAGCAGCGATGCTGACGTCTTTGTGGTAGGCAAACACAGTGAAGGTGACGGTACAAATCCATTACCCAGTGATTTTTCAGGGAGCAGGGATATCAACCAGGCCCTCCAGTTAAAGGATAAAGGGCTCAAGACAGCCGGATATGTAGTCATCAAGAACAAACAATATGAAGAATTTGCTGCCGAGTTAGGCAGGGTTTGCGATTATATCATAATTGTGGGAACGGACTGGAAAGTCATCCCGCTTGAGAACCTTATCGCCGGTCTCCAGGAGATGGATGTTGAGATCATTGCGGGGGTCAAGAATGCCGAAGAGACCCGCCTCACACTTGAGACCATGGAACACGGGTCAGAGGGCGTGCTGCTGGATACTGATGACCTGTCAGAGATAAAGAGGTCAGTGAAGGCTGTGGAAAAAACAGGACTTGAAGAGACACAGTTGAACACCGCCACCATTACCAAGGTCAAGCAAGTAGGTATGGGGGACAGGGTGTGCGTGGATACCTGCTCACTGATGAAAGTGGGGGAGGGTATGCTCGTGGGCAGCCAGTCCAACGGCCTGTTCCTGGTGCATTCCGAATCAGAGGACAGCCCCTATGTAGCAGCCAGGCCATTTCGGGTGAACGCGGGTGCGGTCCATGCTTATGTCAAGATAGGTGAAAAGACCCAGTACCTTTCAGAACTGAGTGCCGGTGATGAAGTGCTTGTCGTGAATTCCAAAGGCGAGCAGTGGCCTGCCATCGTTGGACGGGTCAAGATAGAAAAGCGACCCATGATACTGGTGGAAGCAAAAGTGGGCGATGCAGTCATAAAGACCATACTCCAAAATGCCGAAACCATTAAACTGGTTGGCAAGGACGGTAAACCCATATCAGTCACCGTACTCAAAGAAGGAGATGAAGTGCTGGCATATTATGAGGACACTGCCAGGCATTTCGGAATGAAAGTAGATGAGACCATTATTGAGAAATAATACTGCAGATTGACATGGTGCGGATAGGACAGGTTGACCTGGACAGGGAATCGGGCATAGTAGCTGCCATTGGCAGAGATGCCATTGATACGGCAAAGCAGGCCAGGTCCATGGGTGCCAACATACTTGAGGTCAGGCTTGACCTTTTGGGTATCAGGGATATTGATGAGGCGGCAGCGTTGCTGAAGGACTTGAAGGAACAGGTAGGTCTTCCTATCATTACCACCAACCGCTGCACCGGGGAAGGCGGGCAATGGAGCGGCAGTGAAGCCGACAGGATTGAACTGCTCATCTCAACCATTGAAGGCGCAGATGCAGTTGACGTGGAACTTTCAGCCCCTTTGCGCAGCAAAGTAGTAGATGCTGCGAAGTCTGCCGGCAAGACCATTATCATCTCGTCCCATGATTTTACCACTACACCTTCCACCGATGTCATGCAGTCAACACTGGCACAGGCAAGGGATGCCGGGGCAGACATTGCCAAACTGGCAGTGACACCGGGCAGCACATCCGATACACTACGCCTGCTGGAAGTGACACACCAGGCCGGTATTCCTGTATGCACTATTGCAATGGGGCGGTTGGGTGCACATACCAGGGTGGTGGCGCCGCTCTATGGCTCGGTGCTGACATACGGTGCTGTGGATGAGGCAATGGCACCGGGACAGCTGAAGATAGATGAATTGAAACACATGTTGGAGTTACTATCATGAAAACCTTATATGCAGTATTCGGCGACCCTGTGGGGCACAGCCTGTCCCCGGTCATGCACAATGCTGCCTTTGCAGCACTGGGTATGGACTGCGAGTATCACAAGTTCAGGGTCACGAAAGATGACCTGAAAGAAGCTATCCATGGTGCAAAGGCCATGGGTTTTGGTGGGTTGAACCTGACCATACCATTGAAAGAAAAAGCCCTCAGGCTGGTTGAACCCGACCCCCTGGCAGAGGCTGTCGGTGCAGTGAACACTATCGAATTCAGGGGAAACAGTATAATCGGTCACAATACTGACGGGGTAGGGGCAGTGAATTCCTTGAAGTTGTCGGGAATTGTAATATCCCATAGTAATGTACTTCTGATGGGTGCAGGAGGAGCTGCCAGGGCTGTGGCGTACCAGCTTGCTTCGAAAGGCGCCCGGGTCACCATCGCAAACAGGACACCAAAGAGGGCGGTGGAACTGGCAGCAAATGTCAGTTCGGTAGGAAGGGTTGAGGGTACAGGTTTGGAAGACCTGGCCAGCCTGGTGGAACAGTCCCATATCATTATCAACACCACCTCTGTAGGAATGCATCCCGACATCGACCAGACTCTTGTCACCGAAGATATGATGCATGCCGGACAGGTGGTATTCGACCTGGTGTACAACCCGCTCCAGACTAAGCTGTTGAAGGAAGCAAAAAAAGCCGGAGCTATAACCGTTGATGGTATCAAAATGCTTGTTCTTCAGGGTGTTGAGAGTTTCAGGATATGGACCAATGCTGAGCCTCCGGTGGATATAATGGAGCGGGCCGTTCGGGACGTGCTTGGTAAACAGTAGAGGCACTACCATGAAGATACTCATAATAGGCGGTACAGGTGATACCGGCCAGTGGTTCACTAAATTCTATAAAAAGCACGGCTGGGATGTGACTGTCTGGGGGGCAAATGCGAGGCATGATATTGCCGAAATCCTGGGCGTGCCTTTTGCCGATGACCTGGACAATGAAATAGGCCACTCTGACGTGGTCATGATATCGGTTCCCATTAACCTCACCGAACAGGTGATAGCTGATATTGCACCAAAAATGAAAGTTGGCAGCCTGTTAATGGATATAACCTCCATCAAGACTATACCCGTAAATGCCATGTTGCAATACACTTCCCCTGAGGTAGAGATTCTGGGCACACACCCGATGTTCGGTCCCACCATCCCTGGCCTGCAGGGCCAGATAGTCATACTTGTACCGGTTGAAGGGCGTAGTGAACGGTGGATGCCTGTTATCCGTGCATTATACGAGGAACAGGGTGCCCACATCGAGGTGACCTCGGCGAGGGAACATGACCGCATGATGGCTGTGGTGCAGGGTTTGACCCATTTTGCATACATATCCATAGGTTGTGCCATGGCAGAACTGGATTTTGATGTGTCCCGTTCGCGCCGGTTCATGAGTCCGGTGTATGAGATCATGGTTGACTTTGTGGGCAGGATACTGGCCCAGAACCCGTACCTGTATGCCATGATACAGATGAATCCCGAGGTCGAGGTCGTACATGAAGTGTACATGAAGGTGTGCAGGGAGATGTCAGACCAGATCAAACGAGGCGACATCCAGGACTTTGTAGATACAATGAAGCATGCAGCAGTCCATTTTGGTGACACGCAGGCTGCACTGGGGCGCTCGGATAAGCTCATAAACACCAAGATATCTGAGTTCCAGGAACTGATACACTCCATAGGGTCAGAGCAGGGGTTGCAGCACCAGTATTCAGGAGTGACCCATCTGGGCATTGTCAAGAAGGTAACACCACTGAGGGTGGTTATTGAGCGTAGCGGCAGGGAAATCGAACTGAAGATAGAGAACACCCGCCTGCTGCACCACGATGAATTGATTGAGTGGAAAAAACAAAACTTGAAGCACAATTCCAGGGACGTATCGGTAATAATACCTCACGGTGCCATTCCAGAAGTTATTGGGGACCTTGTGTCACAGTTGGATGGCATGGTGTCGGTAGATATTATTGATATTTATGACGGGCTTGACAATGGCATCAGCGTGACCTTTAGAGTTAATATCATGGGTGACCTGGACGCCGGTAAAGTTCATAGTAAGGTCAATGACCTGCTATCAGGTATTGGGTGCACGCTGCGGTGATGCAAGTTCAATTTGGTAGCTATTATTTCCAGAATCTTCAGTTTTGGTAAGTGAAGTTACCAAATATCATACTATTTGGTAAGTGTAATTACCAAATCGTATACTTCCCAGTAGCTAAAATATCTTCTCCAGGTCCTCAAGACCCATTTCAACATTGAAATCCTTGAGCCTGGAAAAGTTCTTGGCCCTCATATACTGCGACTTCAAGCGCAGGTCACTCTCAACAAACCATGACTATTCCAGCCTTTTTGTCCGAAAACAAATAATGAATAAAAAAATCGTAAAGTATTATGCCTGCCTCTATTGAATATGAGATGATGATACCATGAAACTAACACAGATCACAAAATTCCTTGAAAACATTGCCCCACCTGAGCTGGCAGATGAATCTGATATCGGCAGGATAGGACTGGTTCTGGACCGGGACAATGAAGTGAATAAAATAGCCACTGCCCTTGATGTCACCGAACAGGTGCTGCTTGAGGTGGCCCTGGCTGGCGCAGACCTGCTGGTGGCTCACCATACTCCCATCTACGAGCCCGTGAACCAGCTCTCGAAAACCCTTGCCGACACCCTGAAGATTGCTCTGGACAATGAAATATCCATCTATGTGATGCATACCAACTACGACCGGGCACAGGGCGGGGTCAATGACGTGCTGGCAGGACTGCTGGGGCTGGAACACACCCGGACGATTGATATGGGGCGAATAGGGGATGTTGCTCCAACAAATACTGAAGAACTGGCCAGGTTAACCGCACAGCGTTTGGACACTCATGTACAATATGTGGGCGACCATTCAATTGAGAGTGTGATGGTACTGGGCGGCAGCGGTTTGCGGAAGGAATATATCGAGATGGCATTGGATGCAGGGGCTGATGCCTTAGTTTCAGGAGAACTACGTCACGATGTAATTAAATATTCAAAAGAAATCTCGCTGATAGATGCCACACATTATGCTACTGAAAACCCTGCCATGCAAGCACTTGCCGGGAGACTGCCTGTTGAATCAGTATTCATAGACAATAAGCCGCAGGTACATGTGATTATTTAATCGGATTCGTCGGAAAGAATCATTGGAAACTCAAATCTGCAGAACTCATCTCCTTTGGCCATGTTGCTGTCTGATTCAATACGTGGAAGGTGAATGCCGAACTCTTCTTCCAGAATCCCCAGTTTAAGACCTTCACAGGCACTGCAGGCAACAGGATTCTCTTTAGTATATTTAATATGGGGACATTCCGTGACCTTTATTATGAGACTTTTGTCATCAGACTTTTCAATCTCATACTTGAAAGGAAGACCCAGTTCTTTATAGAGTTCATAACACATATTAAATTTTTCTTCCAGTGTTACTTCATTGTGTATCCAATCTTTAATCTCCTTGTTCTGCTCTAAAACCCCTATCATTGCATGGCGCATGCTCTCTCTGATTACCATTCTTGCAGGACCTTCTGCCATAAGATTACTTAAATAATTGGGCAAGGTTCTGAATATTTCTTGATTGAATAACTCGACCAGGGCACGTTTTGATTTCTCGGACTCCATTTTTCTAGTCACTTCTAATGCAATTGCCACATTGACACTCTACATCCCTGATTCAACAATTAATTAAATGAATTATATATTTTTCTATCGGAACTACACAGTCTAAAAATCACATTGAACTATTATTACGCCATTCATACACTATTTTCTCATCAACACCGGAAAACTGGTAAGATATCAATAGTTTTATACAACATTACACTCCACACAGACCATTAGATTTTCATGAGTCGTAAGTACGATTATAGTAAACTGGGCCTGATAGCAGGTCTGGAAATACACCAGCAGCTTGATACAAAGGAAAAACTGTTCTGCGGGTGCCCAACTACGTTGAGGGACAATGAAGATTCTAATTTTGAATTTTTCAGGTATTTACGCCCCACCCGCAGCGAGATGGGGGAAGTGGACAGGGCCGCGGCCGAAGAAGCAATGCTGACAAAGCGGTTCGTGTACAAAGCCTATGATACGACCTGTCTGGTAGAGAATGATGAAGAACCGCCCAGGGAATTGAACCCAAAAGCAATCGACATCACCCTTCAGATAGCTAAACTCCTGAACATGCGTGTGTTTGATGAAGTACATACTATGCGAAAGATAGTGATAGACGGTTCAAACACTTCCGGGTTCCAGCGGACTGCCCTGGCATCTAATGATGGTTACATTGAGACCAGCCAGGGCAATGTTGGTATTGGTGTGTTGTGCCTGGAGGAAGAGGCCGCCCAGAAATTAGAGGATAAAGGGGATAGCGTTGTGTATTCCCTTGACCGGCTGGGCATACCCCTGGTTGAGATTGGAACTGAACCTGACATCGTGTCACCGGCCCATGCCAGGGAGACGGCTGAACTTATCGGTATGCTGCTGCGCTCAACAGGCAGTGTTAAGCGGGGGTTGGGTACCATCAGGCAGGATGTGAACATTTCTATTGCCCGGGGCGCCCGGGTGGAGATTAAGGGTGTGCAGGCCCTGGACCTTATCGAAACCATTGTAGAGCAGGAAGTGGAGCGGCAGGTGAACCTGCTGGACATCATGGAAGAGTTACGCTCCCGCAACGCTTCGGTATTAGGGGATATTGTTGATGTTACTGACCTGTTCGCCCAGAGCCAGTCTAAAGTTATCAAAAAGGCACTGAAAAAGGGCGTAGTTCTGGCAGTGAAGTTGACGGGTTTTGCAGGTTTGGTGGGCCGTGAGGTTCAGCCCGGGCGCAGGTTGGGTACTGAACTATCTGACTATGCTAAAAAATCAGGCGTGGGAGGAATATTCCATACCGATGAACTACCTGCATACGGCATAACTGAGCAGGAGGTGGAATCCCTGCGACAGGCCGTAGAAGCTGGCGAAGGGGACTGTGTCATAATGGTGGCTGACCTGAAAGAGCGTGCCAGTGGGGCCATGCAAATGGTAATTGCAAGGGCACGTATGGCAATCAATTCCGTGCCAGAAGAAACCAGGCGGGGATTGCCGGATGGAAATTCAGCCTATATGCGACCTTTGCCGGGAGCGGCACGGATGTATCCGGAAACCGATGTGCCACCCGTTGTCGTGACAAAGGAAAGGCTGGATGCTGTGGAACTGCCGGAACTGCTGCCCCAGCGCAAGGCCAGGTATATGGAAGAATGGGGGCTGAACGAAGAATTGGCAGCAGGAGTAGTGTCAAAACATATCAAATGGTTCGAAGGAATTATGATAGAGGTGCCGAATATTAGTCCAACGTTTGTAGCAAATACATTAGTAAATACTATTACCAAACTTAGACGAGAAGGCAAACTGACTCACGATTTTGACATAGACCTGCTAGAACTTCACCGTTCTGTAGATATTTTTAAACTAATTGACTCAGGTGGTGCTGCTAAAGAAGCAATAGATGTTCTGTTTGTCGAAAGTGTAAAACATCCCGATAAATCTATTGAGGAGATAGCTAGGAAGTTAGGATTAGGAGATGAACGGAAAAATAATATTGAAAAAGTCATCGAAAATATAGTTATCCAGAAACTTGAATTCGTAAAAGAGCGCGGTATGGGAGCAATAGGACCGTTGATGGGCGAGGTCATGAAAGAACTGCGGGGCATCGTTGACGGCGAGGTTGCCAGCAGCCTGCTGAAAAAGAAGATCGAAGAACATTTGGACCAGGAAAAATAATCACTATGCGCAGCAATTATTATTTAATTGATGAAGTTAACAATGTAATGTATTATCGTTATATTTATGTATCCCATGTGTCAATCTAATCTACATCGTAGAACGTGCATGTCGATCCAACGAACTTAGCGGCAGCACACGAGTACGATTCGTGGTTGAGGTGTGGTTGTGCATAAACAACGCACAACATTTATTAGCTATAACATCAATATAAACAAAATACTAATTAATAGGAGGAGAAGCAAACGTCAATATTTATCGAAATAAAGGACCTGTCAGTGGGTTTTGATGACGTGGATGTGTTGAAGAACATAAATCTTACAATCAATGAAGGAGAAGCTGTGGGAATTCTCGGCAGAAGCGGTGCTGGCAAGTCAATACTCATGCATGTGTTAAGGGGTGTGGAAAAGTATGAGCGGATATCAGGCCAGGTAATATATCATGTGGCCCAGTGTGAAAAATGTGGTCTCATTGAACCACCAAGCAAGGTAGGTACTCCATGCCGCAAATGCAGCGGTGAAATGAAAGAACTAACTGCTGACTTTGTATCTCTTCCCATGCACGACCCGGCAAGAAGAGCCATATCACGGCGTCTTGCAATTATGCTTCAACGAACTTTTGCCCTGTACGGCGATGACCGGGTCATCGTGAACGTGATGAACGCACTGACCGAAATAGGGGAGAAAGGACCCGACGCAATTCATAAGGCTGCTGACTTGCTTGACCAGGTTAACCTGTCCCATAGAATGATGCACATAGCCCGGGAATTAAGCGGTGGAGAAAAACAGCGTGTGGTACTGGCAAGGCAGCTGGTCAAAAACCCCATGATGCTCATTGCGGATGAACCCACAGGTACATTGGATCCCAAGACTGCAGAACTTGTACATGAAGGTATAATGAATGCGGTTAAAGAATACAAAATGTCTCTGGTAATCACCTCGCACTGGCCCAGGGTAATTGAGGAACTCACAGACAAGGCAATCTGGCTGGAAGATGGTGTAATTGTGGAACAAGGAGACCCGAAGACCGTCAGTGCCAAATTCATGGAACAGGCCGGTGAAATAGAGAAACATGAAATCAATATAGGTGAACCTGTCATTAAATCCAAGAACCTGAGAATGAAATATTTCTCTCTTGACCGCGGCGTGGTCAATGCAGTAGATGGCATTGATTTTGAAGTGCGTGAGGGAGAGATATTCGGGATAATCGGTGTGAGCGGTGCCGGGAAGACAACAACATCCAAGATCATCACAGGCCATTTGCAGCCCACCGAGGGTGAGATAGACATCAGGATTGGAGATGAGTGGGTGGACATGCGAATAATGGGTTTCCACGGCAAAGGACGGGCCACTAAATATATCGGCGTATTGCATCAGGAATACAGCCTGTATCCGCACAGGAATGTTATAGATAACCTGACCGAATCCATTGGCCTGGAACTCCCTCACGAACTTGGTGAACGTAAGGCCATTTATACTCTTACCACGACGGGATTCTCAGAACATAAGGCTGAGAGCATTCTTCAAAAGATGCCGGATGAACTGAGTGAAGGGGAACGGCACAGGGTGGCAATGGCTGCTGTATTGATGAAGGAACCCAGGATACTGGTATTTGACGAACCCACCGGTACAATGGACCCTATCACAAAGATAGAAGTATCCAAATCAATCCTGAATGCCAGGGAGACCATGGGCGAAACATTTGTGATTGTGTCCCATGATATGGATTTTGTTGCCGAGATATGTGACCGGGCTGCCCTGATGAGATTGGGTAAGATAGTGGATATCGGTGATACAGCCGATGTGCTCACTCGTCTGACAAAAGAGGAACGCGAAGAATCACAGGAAGGTATAACGAAAGACTTATAGTGTTTTTACCTGTAAAATATTAGGTATAGCAGCAGGTAAACATTATGGGCCAGTGGTATTCTGATATGGAGGAGTGTTTGTGAGCGGCACTATCACAGTTGAGTTGAATGAACTTTCAGTAGAGATGAAAGAGGGGGCTATACTTAGCGAGTTGCTGACAAAGACACAGACAACCTACCATAAAGGTACTACAATAGGGATTGTAAAAGGAGGGGAGGAGCGTGAAGAGCTTACCACCGAATACAGTGTTAAGACGAATAAAGGTGAGTTCAAGATAGAAATAGATTCCGAAAAAGCTGAATTTTTGAATACCTGGGCTACCAAATTCGTTGGGACGGAATTACATGCTCACTGGGCCACTCCGGATGCATTGGCCTTTGGTCCTGTTGAAACTGGTATCAAACCCGATAGAAGTACTTATGCGTATAAGAGGTATGATATTATCTTTGGTGCTGGCGGTTATGATGCCAAGAACACTTATGTGATAATTGCAAAAGGCAATCATACGGCATCTCACGGCTCCCCGGTAGACGGCGGTGTATTTGCCAGGGTCATAAGCAGCAAGAACATCGTTGCAAAACTGGAACAGGGGGATACCATTACCGACATTGAACCGGTTATAAAATGGGAGACCCTGACCGATAAGATTACTACTACTGACATGGATACTGCACTTGAAGATGGTATGAAGATCTTTACTTATTTTGCGGTTGAAATGAATAAAGATTCACCTGAAGGTGCAGAACATTTCCTTGGCCTGGTACGTCACGGGTTTTTCAGGGTTGATGATATCTCAAGTTCTTATGTGGTGGATAATGTCCTTAAAGGTGAGATTTGTCCATTTGAATCGCTCGATTCCCGCTCAGAAGGTAGCGTGGCGGTCCGCACCCATGGGGATGGAATGGGCAGGGTGTTCATTTCAAAGGAGGACCGTACCAGCAGTGTGGCACATTCCATTGTAGGAAGTGTTACGAAAGGAATAGAATTGATAAAGCTGGCTGACAAAGGTAATAAACTCACTGTGACTGCCACACCCGAGCGGGTCATGTTCCTGGGTCTGAACATCAATGAAGCCGCTGAACTGGCACAGGAGCGGGGGCTTGCACTGGAGATAGGGGGTTATGAAGGTGATGATGCTATAGTAGTTGAACAGCGTCCTGAAACTACAATGGAGATATTGGAAGGGGGTAAAATATCTGCTTTTTGTATCCCACCCGACCAGTTGATCCATATAGAATTTTATTATGACAAAGCACCCACGACAGTAGAGTTTTTCAAACATGCTCTTAGACTTAAAGAGCGGCCATTGGGCCCACTGCCTGTGGATTTCACTTATGAGAACACCACGCTGTTAAAGACCGTGAAAAGAGTAGAGTCATACAAGGAGATAATGCCTGAAAATACACCAAAGGAAATTGTGCGTGCAGGCGAGATGGGCGTGACCAACCAGGCTTCTAAGATGTATGGTATAATGGGGGTCAAAACCGCGGATGATAAGCGATACGGCCCCACGGGTGAGAAGTTCCACTGTACCAACATTATTGGAAAAGTGACTGACGCTGAGAAGTTATTGGCGTTTAAACAAGGTGATATCGTCTATGTTATGGAGGTGGAGCAGGATGAGTGACGATGATGACATTATCAGCAAGATGATAGTGCTGCACTCCACATTTACCCTGCCCAGCGACTTAGTTATCAAGATATACGAGAGCAAGGCGGATATCACGGTCAAGGAGACGTGTTTTGGTCTTATTATCGAAGGTAAGAGGTTTGAAGTGAATAGGGTGGCCAGGGAAATCAGGAACCTGGACCCAAACCGGATATTTATCAAGGAGCGAGGAGTGCCTCCCGGGAGTTCAAACCGATGCAGGGCAAGCCAGGGCGGAGGTGCCAAACCCGGGTTCCATCAGCATGAGGTAGAATTTGCTCTCCTGCCTTATTTTACGAAAGCACTGGATGAGATTGAACGAGGAGAGATGCCTGAAATAAAAGACGTTACACCGCCGCATCTTACCATTGAAAAATTTAAGGATATAATTGAAAAAGAGGTCAAAGAATCAGAGTGAGGTTATTAAGATGGTTAAAGTTTTCATTTACCCCAGCAACAGTTTGATACTGTCAGACCTTGTGGACAGGTTCGGTCACGAACCTCTGGCTATGATGCAGGAGATAGGAAAGAAGATTCGCACAGCAGGTCTGGATTCGCCGCCTATTAATATTACACCGGAGGACCCGAAACTGGGATTGAAGTACGCGGCTGTGGAAGTACCTTCAGGCGTGAGAGGCAGGATGTCACTGCTGGGTCCCCTGCTGGAGGAAGCAGAGGCAGGTATTATTGTGAGAGAGCCCGACATCTCATTTGGATGTATGGGCTGTGCACGTACTAATGAATTGATCAATTTCCTTGTGCGGGCAAAGAAGGTGCCTTTACTTGAGCTGAATTATCCTAACACAGAGGACGAGGCAAAAGCATTCGTGCATAAGATACGTGAGTTCCTGGACGGGTTGCCAGGGGCACAATCCGGTAAGGGGGATGAGTGATATGGCGAAGGAAAATCTTGTTAAGATTGCCCAGTTGTCTTGCGGTAGTGAGTACAGTGGTATCCAGAAAGAGATTGAAACGGCTGCCGCAATGGTAGATGCAGAAATCATTTTTCCTGAGATAACTATTGATGATGTTAAGGCCGTGGAAGAAAGTTTTGGTCTCCAGGTGGCCAGCCCGGATTTGAAGTTGATGATGGCAAGGGCGCAGGCGCTGGTGGATGGGAAGACCAATGCTGATGCGGTGCTGATTGCGACCTGTTTCAGGTGTGCTGAGGCTGCCCTGGTGCGAAATGAGATGCGCAGGTATATTCATGAGAACTCAAAGTTTCCGGTTATCAGTTATTCATTTACCGAACGTACTACGGCTGCTACTCTGCTCACAAGACTGGAGGCTCTTACCACCACTGCCAGGCGGCGTAGTTTGCTTGCCAGGGAACATCAGGAAGGACTGACCGCGGGTATTGATTCAGGGTCTACCACCACAAAAGCGGTAATAATGAAAGATGATAAAGTGGTTGGTACAGGCTGGGTGCCTACTGTTAAGGTCATGGAAAGCGCTACCGAGGCACTGGACAATGCCATGAAGGAAGCGGGAATTACCAGAGATGCGATACAGGCACTTGGTGTTACAGGTTATGGCAGGTTCCTGATTGGTGATAAGTTCAATGCTGACCTGATACAGGAAGAGATTACAGTTAATTCCAAAGGTGCGGTGTACCTGGCAGGTTTCCAGAAGGGTCAGGCAACTGTCATTGATATTGGAGGAATGGACAACAAAGCTATATCCGTACAGGATGGTATTCCTGGTATGTTCACCATGGGTGGTATTTGTGCGGGTGCATCAGGCCGGTTTTTGGAGATGACTTCCAAGCGTCTGGGTGTGGATATTACTGAACTGGGTGCGCTGGCTGTGAAGGGGATGCAGGAACATGTGGAGATGAACAGTTATTGTATCGTGTTCGGTATCCAGAGTCTGGTCAATTCGCTGGCTAAAGGGTCCGTACCTGAGGATGTGGCAGCAGCTGCATGTTACAGTGTGGTGGAACAGGTGTTCGAGCAGCAATTGCAAGAAGTGGAGGTCAAGGAGCCATTGATAATGGTAGGCGGGTCATCGCTTATTGAGGGTATACCAAAGGCCATGCATGACTTGTTAAAGATTGAAGTGACGGTACCGCCGTATGCCCAGTACATTGGTGCGGTGGGTGCAGCACTATTGGCTTCAGGTTTCATTAATAAATAGACCATAGAGGAGTAACACAGATGGAAGAAGATGAGAAGATCATCGTGGAATCGCCAGGGGAAGAGGTTGGTGCCATTGTTTATAAACAAGTTATCTCAGATGTGCTGTCTGACCTTGCGCTGGGCAGGGTAATTAAGAAGGTCAGGGTATATGTTGATGTTACCGAGCCGGTTTTCATTTTTGTGGGGTTGCGGCATACCGGACTGGCTTCTGTGCATATTAAGGATTTTGCTGATCTGGAGATTGGGGATTACGGGAAACATCAGGTTCTTATTAAACTTAATAAAGAGGCTTATATTCCGCAGTTGCTTGAAAAATTATGGGAACGCTACGGCAGGGGTAATATAATTCATGAGGAACGCACACTTGTGGCGGTGGAGACTCTTGATTATATGACTGAGGTTGATATTTTAAGTGAAATGGTAATCGATGAGAAAGCTGGAGAGATAGATGACAGGATAGTTGATTCTATGTTGAGGATAATTCCTGAGGGGTTCAGAGTCAGGTATCATCAGATGACAAAGGAATATATTCTTTTTGTAGCGTCAGAGGATGCTATTAAACAGGAGTGGAAGGATAGGGGACAGGCTATACTTGATAAGTTGCTTGATGGGGTGAGTTCCAATGCTTGAACCTATGATGTATGAGGGCGGGGTCTACAAGCATAATTTGCTTGTGGAACTGGTGGAGGACCTTGGAGGTTATATTCTCCAGAAGAATATCATGCAGACCGAAGTAATCATGATAATGCTGGTGCCTATGAAAGACACCTCCCTGGTCGAGGATATGACCAGGAAGTTGCTGGGCGAATTGACCCGTGCACCTTTATCAGGTGCAGAAGTCGCTGTGGTGGCTCCTACACTGGCGTACCATCACCTACCACATCTTGACTGTGATATTGCCGAGTTCCTGCGCCGCAAAGGTGCTAAGACTAATATGGTTGGTTTGAGCAGGGGCGTGGGTTCAAGGATTTGCCAGATAAATGCTTATGAGCGGGACCTTATCAATGAGCATGACCTGGCGGTGTATATTTTCGGGAATTTTAAGCATTGCATTACTGAGTCGAAGCCGAAATTGTTTGAGGGAATAGAGATACCCATAGTTGTGACCGGTGCTCCCGAGATAGCATCGGATGGTGTTCAAAATGCTGATGTTTATGTCGGTAATCTGGGCCGGGTAGCCCATCGTATGCGGAAGGGGGATGAGATGCATGCTATGGACATGATGGTGGCTGAGGTAGGCAAGATACTGGATAAATTGCGGGAGGATATTGGCAAGGACCAGCAGTCAGTGATGCCGCCGAGGGTGAAGAAGGAGATTGAGGACCAGGTGCCTGAGATAAAGCAGGTGTTGTCTCCGCTGCCTATTACGCTGAGGTTGAAGGGGCTGAAGGTGAAGCTGGATTACGATGAGTTCCATGAGAAGATTGGCGAGGTGTCTTTTGTGGAGGGCATAAAGCTGAAGGATATTGCTGATATCAGGCGCAGTAATATGAAGAATTTTATTTTGGTGGATATCAAGCCGAAGAGTGAGACCGGGTATGTGATATAGAGGATTACTTAAAAATTACAGCTGAATAGTGGAAATTGAAGAGGATGGGCGGTTTTTTATAGAAAAAGGCTTGATGGAAAATTAAGCAAATAATTTTCGTTCCTTTAATGCTGGTAGCTACTGCACACTAATCCAGTCATATTCCACACCATCCTCCAAGTTAAACACCGTCATTATTTAGGGAGGGGGTTGGAACCAAGACAATCAGGCGCACTTTGTTAAAATAAGTTGCAGGATATATGTTTTTCTAAAATCGTTTGGTAAATAAATGCGGGGGGTGGGATTCGAACCCACGGATTCCTACGAAACAGGGTCCTAAGCCCTGCGCCTTTGACCTGGCTGGGCTACCCCCGCAATAAGTTATTCGTTTTTCATTTTTTTGTATTAAGGTTTATCGAGCTATTGAGCGGAGCGAAACACAATATTGGAATTCGCATCCGTATTGACAAAACCAAGCACTGAGCACCGCAAATGAGTTTTAGTAGGGCTTTTTAGATTTAAACCTTTGGTGACCGCCAGGAAATCACAGCAACATTCACTTTTCAACAATCACAGGAAATACATTAATCACAGACAACAAGTCCCCCTTTTCAACCATGCCATCCCGGATTGGGAGAAACACCACACTATCAATCTTACGGCTCGTTTCCACCAGTGCCAGACCTTGAAGCTTGACCTTAAGCACAACCCCCAGGGCGTGATGACAAAAAGCACATGGTAATGCCACAGTATTCTCATCAATTACCGCATCTTCGGTTGATATTTCAATAACATCCCCCTTCTTGATCTCTACATCCTCAGCCGCTATAAGCATCTCCCATTTCCCATTAGGGGAAATAGTAAAATTATAAGGTACAGCGGTCACAGTTTCCCGTTCAATTATGTCCTGGCTGCCAAGCACCAGCTGGATTGGAACACTGATATTACCATTAGCCATAATTAATGTTAATTGACCTAAAAGATATAAATATATTCTATTTTTCCAAGCAGCAGGAATCAACAATGCTTTTATATGATTTACTGGAAAATGTTACTGGATTGAAATGCTTAAGATAAACAGGTTTAACAATAAATGGAGGACGTAGAACGAACCCCGATGTCATAGCGCACTACCGCGAAGCAGGCAGGATTGCTTCTAAGGTAAGGAATGAAACTCTAGAGACCGTTGAAGCAGGGGTCAGCTTGCTTGAAGTAGCTGAATATGCTGAAGACCTTACCCGCCAGATGGGGGGTGAAGCAGCATTTCCATGCAACATCTCCATCAACGAGGTCGCATCTCATTATACTCCTTTGTCGGGTAAGCGTAAATTCAAAGCCAGTGACCTTGTGAAAATAGATATCGGTGTGCATGTAAATGGTTATATCGCAGATACAGCAGCCACAGTCGAAGTAGAAACTCAACGGCACCGTACACTTATCGAGACAGCCCAGGAAGCACTTGACGGTGCCATCAAGGAAATAAGTGCGGGTGTGACAACCAAACATATCGGTAAAGTCATCGAACAAATAATAAGAGCCAGGGGCTGCCATCCGGTTCCTGCACTGACCGGGCATAGCATTGGAAGATATGCCATCCACAATGGCCTCAATATCCCGAACCACGGCAGTGCTGCCTATTCAAACACGCTTCATACAGACGATGTAATTGCTATTGAGCCTTTTACTACAAAGGGTAGTGGTCGCATAAAATACGGTAAAACAAGAATATTATGCCTTATGAACACTAAGAATCCTCCAAATCCTATTTATCAAAAGATGAAGTCACAATTCAATACGCTTCCTTTCACCAGTCGATGGATGGATTATCCTGATGACCTGGATAAATTGGAAAAATACCTCCGGAAATATCCTGTGATCATTGAAAAAGACGGATGTGCAGTTGCCCAGGCTGAGCATACCGTAATAGTCAAAGAAGATGGATGTGAAGTGATTACAGTATAACCGAATACTTTTTGTTCAGCCGTACATTATATCATCCGGCTGCGTGGATTGGAGAAATGTTATAATATATTCCATGGGAACTGGTGAAAATGCTTCCATCTCACCATCATGGTTTGGACACTGCTTCTTGAACTTTATGGGTGTGGCTGGGACTTCCTCTTCATGGACACCATCCACAACAGGGACATGCGCAGGTTCTAATATTTCAAACTGTTCATCTTTTAAAAGTTCAAAATAAGTAGATTTTTCAGTGTGCCCGCACGATTCACATTTGAGTTTAACCTTGTTGCCAAGAAAGCCCTTTTCATGTTTTTTTAACAACAGTTCTTTTAACAGGTCTTTCACGGAATTACGTAGGTATGATGTCCCTATTAAACTTTGTCAAATACAACCTACTTATTAAGCAGGTTATCCACCCTGTCAAGGCCTTCCCTAATTTTTTCAATGCTATTAGCATAGGAAAAACGCAGATATCCCTGCGCGCCATCCCCGAAATCAATGCCCGGTGTCACTGCAACCCCTGCCTCTTCCAGAAGGCGCCGACTGAGTTCAAGGGAGTCATTGCTAAACTCCTTCGCATTGGCCAGTACATAGTATGCCCCTACGGGTTCACTCGCTATCCCAAACCCAATCTTTTTGAGACGCTCAATGATATACTTCCTTCGTTCATCATAGGTGGCAACCATTTCTTTAACGTGCTCCTGGGGCCCCTCCAGGGCAGCGATACCTGCATGCTGGGTAAAACTGTTAGCGCAGATAAAGAAATGTTGCTGAAGATTTTGCAACACCCTCATATATTCGGGCGGGGCAATGAGGTAACCAAGCCGCCAGCCGGTCATGGCATAGAGTTTAGAAAAGCCGTTGAGCACAAAGGCGTTATCCGTGTATTCCAGGATGGTATGGTCCTCTCCTTTATACACCAGGCCCTGGTAGATCTCATCCGAAATGATGGGGACACTGCCGGCTATTTCGGCCAGGGCACGGATGGTCCCGGGGGACATCACATGACCTGTGGGATTGGACGGAGAATTGAGCAGGACTGCGCGGGTCTTTGGAGTAAATGCACGTGCAACGGCATCAGGGGTCAGGCTGAACCCCTCATCCTCGCGGGTATATACATACACTGGTCTGCCGCCAAGGTATTCCACAAAATTGGGGTAGCCGGCATAGTAGGGATTTGACATTATTACTTCGTCCCCTTCATTTAGCAGGCCCATGAACAACAGCAACAGGGCCGGGCTTGTGCCTGATGTCACGATGACCTGCTCAGGATTTAACTCAATGTTGAATTTCCGGTTATAATAATCAGCTATTGCCTGCCTGAGCTGGGGTAGCCCCATACTGTGGGTGTATTTGGTCTCACCGGCCCTGATGGCACTGTATGCGGCCTCGCAGATATGTGGGGCTGTAGGAAAGTCAGGCTCGCCAACCTCGAAGTGGATGATATCCCTGCCCGAGCGTTCCATCTCCCGTGCCCGCTCAAGCACTTCCATTACGTAGAAAGGGGGTATTTTAGCGGCTTTTTGTGAAAACATATGTGTGTCTACAATATGTGTTCAACATTCATATA
>JAKRWB010000750.1 GCA_022353185.1 ANME-2 cluster archaeon
CGTTGAAGTATAATGGACATTATCAGGAAATGCTTGATGTTTTCCAAGAACGGTTTGGGGATATACCACAGATAGGAGCTTCTGTGGATGTAATGATATTTCCGAACGAAATGCGTACCGATGGGGCGACTCTTGTCCTGTGCAAAGATAACGATGCCAGGATCGAGGTTAAGAGTGCGAATGAAAATGGCGCTACTAAGTCAGCTGAAAAACTTGCTAAACAGATTAAATGTGAAAAGGGTGTGGTGATACTTAATTTTCCATTGGTTCATGTTCCCGATGCAATGAAAAGTGCTGAATTCTATGCTAGGGGTAAATATTTCAGTTTCAGGGCTAACAGAGGAGATGAAAAAACAAAAAGGGAGATGGCAGGTAAGTTTTCTGATTATTGTGATAAGTCAAAGATTTTCTATCTACCTTCAACTATACTTGAGATATTTGCAAAACAGCTTGACTATAAGGTGCCGGTTGTAGGTATGAATGTTATGCATACACAGGTCAAGTTTAATTCACCTTCAATTTTCAGTAATTTTAAGGATATTGGTGATGGAATTGCTGCCCTTGTTATTGAAAAGGATGATGTTGAAGTAGTGTATGATGACATTTTTCCTGATAAGGGCACGACTATTGAAGAGACAATGGAAATATTTAAGAGTAAATTCAAAGTGGTAAAAGAATTTGATGCGTTATTTGAAAAAAATGTTTTAATATCACTTGATAATATGCCCCCTATCAAAGCTGTAAAAGACGCAATCGGTGCAACAGAGAAAAATGAATTCGAGTTAAAAGATTATCTAAGTAAGGGAGGTGTTCAAGTCACAGTACCATATTTTATTGTATTTTTTAATAAAAAAACATCAGGTTGTGTTTTTACAGGTATTGATTCATATTTTCCTTTTGATCTATTTCCTTTTTCCATAGATGTTAAGGATTTTTCAGACACTGTTTTTTTAGCTCAGGAATTTATGTACATTAATATGAATGATTATATTTCAGGCTTATATTTATTAAATGAAAATAGTAACTTTAAATTATTTTGCGTTGATGGAGGATCCATTTCTGCATTCGGGAATAAAGTAATTGAATTTAAAAATGAGATTGAAAAAATACAACATGAAAATTATTTTGGGGTTCTAACAGCTCCATCATCTGTATTCTTACCTAAAAAATTTAAAAGAAGAGAAAATATTGCTGAGATAAAAAATAATATATTTTATACGAACGGTGGAACGAATACATTCGTATCATTTTAAATGAAATTAGCAAAACCCAAAATGAATATTGATGAATAAACTGACACCATCATGGCTTTTATGTTATTTAAATCAGAGAATTCGATGGTCCAATTCTTACTTTGAAAATGAAGAAATGTATTTTTCAATAAATATATAAAGGGTACTATTATCAAAAAAGAATTATAATTGAAAATTTTAAAATTAATTGCAAGAACAATTAATAAGAAATAAAAAATCAAGAATCTGCAAGAAATTTTAATTAATTTTGATGGTGGAAAAATCACTCCAAATGTTTTTAGACCTGCTTCCCTATCTCCTTTAATATCTTTCAAGTCTTTTA
>JAKRWB010000751.1 GCA_022353185.1 ANME-2 cluster archaeon
TACTATCCACTCTCCATCTACAGCTACAGTTGTTCCTCCGATCAAGTCAGCAGCGATATTAATGCCGCCCGCATTGACGATAAGAGGATGATCACTGCTACTACCGGTTATTACCTTTAACGTCGGATAGCAGTTATCCGGATAGCTTAGATAAAGGACGTGAGGTTTTGCTTCGGCTTCCAGACGGCTGGTGCGGTTAATTATCAGGTCGTCGTAGTTATGATACCATGCAATATACTCCCCCATTCGTTCTTTTTCCGCAAATATCTCCCCGAGTATTCTGACATTATCATCAAGTTCCCTCGCATCATAAAAGTTCAGGCATAGTGCTGTTACTCCAAGTTCTTCAAGTTTTTCCATATTTGTGTAACCTGGCGAACTCTTGTAGAGAAGGATGACATCCGGATCAAGTTCCACTATCTTCTCGTAATCCAATCGCATGAATTCAAAGCCGGACTTATCCTGAAGTTCTGGCCAGTACTGTGGATTCTCAAGGATATATGTGCTGACGCCAACCATTTTCTCTTCTACATTTACCCCGAGAGCACGGAGTATCTCTACAGCACCGGTATCAATGCCAATAACCCGTTCCACTGGCATATCCACAGTCACGATCCTATCAGCAGAATCCAGAATCGTGAGTTCCTTCTCCCTCCCGAGTAGGATCAGCTCGGTCTGCGTTACATCAAGGATGTCAACTTTATCATCATACTTTGCATCTGCAAGTTCTGTTTGATCATCAAATCCCAGAATGATGCGCTGAGTGTATTCCACATCCTGCATGTTTATGGTGCTGTCTTCGTTCGCATTTCCAAAGATGCCGAGTGTGTTATTAGATGCAGCCGCTGGCAGTGTACAGCAAAGCAACAGGCATATGCTTATTCCGAGCAGGATGTTATTTTTCATATTTATCGCCCCTTTTTATATTCAATTCTCCGCCAGTGGTGGGTATACATAAACACCCTGATATGGCATTCCCTGAAACCTCTCCATATATCCCTCATGCATCGCCTGTGTGTCCAGATTCTCGAAGAGCTCCGGATGGAAACACTTCGCCATGTATGCAACACCAACAAAGTATCTTGGCTTGGTCGTGACCTGAATTGAAATGCAGTAAACC
>JAKRWB010000099.1 GCA_022353185.1 ANME-2 cluster archaeon
GAACAGTTCACCCACAGTTTTGAACGCTTTTCAAATGAGATTACCAGGGACAATGTGCTAATGACAGTCCAGAGCAGCGGGAGCCAGATGCATGAGCGGGACCCTATCCAGCCTGTAGTGGATATAATCAGGGGTTCAATAATGAAAGGTGTGCTGGGGCCGTCTTTGTTCGGATTGTCCATATTGAAGCATAATTGTATAGAAATGTTGACCGCTTCAGGCATGCGTAAACTCAGTCTGGAGCGGGTTACATTGCATTTCGTGGGTCATATTGATGATATCGGTAAACTGGCCCTGCGCATGGATGAAGACGAAGCCGCCAACGAAACTATTGAAACTATGGGTGATATTGGTAAGTGTGCTGTATCCAGGGGGCTTAATGCGCCTGCTGATGACATACTCAGAAGGATATTTGAATATTATGATGTACTTAGCCAGAAAGAATTCGAGATAATGAAGTTAACAGTTACCGGAGCCATCAGCAAGATTGGAATTACAGCGGCTGCTCACAGTATAGATTCTTCATCTTCAAAAGCAGGAAATATGCTGGGCACTATTGGAGCGGC
The DNA here is from genome assembly GCA_022353185.1 of ANME-2 cluster archaeon. Classification (GTDB taxonomy): domain Archaea; phylum Halobacteriota; class Methanosarcinia; order Methanosarcinales; family Methanocomedenaceae; genus Methanocomedens_B. The sequence goes on from JAKRWB010000099.1 coordinate 567, forward strand.
TGCCATCAGGAGTAAGGAAATGGATACCCTGAATAATTCCATCACTGCACTATATAATATCGGCAGGGAGGCGGCAGTTAATTCGGTAGAAGGAGCAGTGAGGCAAACTGCTCTTAAATTACGTGATATTGGCACTTCGGCCGTCCAGAACAATCTGCTGGAAGAAAGTAACCTGATTATATCCAGATTGGAAGAAATGGGTGTGATTGCAGCGTCCAATAAATTGGAATTGGGTACTGAACAGGTTGTCTGGTCTATCAAGGATATCGGTTTGTCCTATGGATACCAGCGGGAGGAAATGGGTATTAATGTAGTGGTTAATGCTCTTGCAAATGTGGGAATGGAGTCATCACAGCGCAAACTTGAGGATGCTGTGGACCAGGCCGTGTGGGCATTAAAAGAAGTGGTCAGGTATCCCATCACCGAAGGACTTGAAAATTCTATTTCAATATCTGCTAATGCTTTTGCCAGGCTCTCAGAACTGGAGCGGGTGAAGGTCGACAAAGTGATAAAGGAACTTGAGCAATATTTTGGTGCTGACGAGACTAAACGTTTTAAGCGTTTTGAAAAGGAATACAAATCGGCAGCAGAATAAAGCAGGTAGACAGATGGAAGATAAAGTGTACGTTATTGATACATCTGGCTTTATTGTGGGGGTCCATTTCACAGATGATACTATGGTGACAGTGCCCGGTGTGGTGGACGAAATCATTGACCGCACCAGCCGGTTAAGGTTCGACCTTATGCATGATGCAGGTTTGAGGGTGGAACCGCCGCTTGGTGTATTCAAAGAGCAGGTGGTGTCAGCAGCAGCATCTACCGGGGATGCAGGTGTACTCTCTGAGACGGATATTGATGTGCTTGCAAAGGCGTTGGAACTTGCTCAAAAGTATAAGGTGATTCTTATATCTGATGATTATGCTGTTCAAAATGTTGCTTCTGGTCTGGAACTGGAGTTCAAGCCTGCGGGTTCGTCAGGGATTACAAAAGAAATTGTATGGGAGCTGAAGTGTACCGGGTGCGGAGTAGTGGTGAAGTCTGGCAGTGAGTGCCAGATATGTGGTTCTGCCATAAGGAGACGGCGGGCAGGACATTGACGGTTCTGGATTAAATTTATATTGTTACAGGATGAATTATTGTTGGTATTGATATGAAGAACATCAGAGAACTTATTCAAAAAGCACTTGAACTCCAGCAAAGCGGTCTTTCAGAGGGGCAGATTGCAGATGAACTTAATGTTTCAGGGGATACGGCTACCTGGCTTTTAGCTCATTCCACAAAAGGGGAAATATCCCCGGCTCCAAAGGATATTTATGTTAATTGGAGCAGTATTGGCCAGAATTCACGGCGCTTGAGTCTGGTAGCAAGTGCAATGACTGATTTGCTGCTGGAGAGCCTTGAGAGGTCACAGTCCAATGTGGATGTGGTAGTGGGTGTGGCCCTGAGCGGTGTGCCAATAGCCAGCCTGGTTGCAGAGGAAATGGAAGTTGAACTGGCATTGTTCCAGTCCAACAAGCAAGCCAATAAGAAGTTCAACAAAGGTATGTTGTCCCAGAATTTCTCAAGTGTGGATGGTAAGGACTGCGTCATCGTTGATGATGTTATCACCACTGGGAATACTATTGGCAATGTTATATCCCTGCTCAAATCCAGGAAGGCAAATCCCACTGCAATAGCTGTGTTGATTGACAAGAACGGTATGGATTCCATTGACAGTGTTCCTGTGAGTTCAATGCTAAGGGTTTCGAGAGTGGACAAGGTCGAGTGAGCAGCAGAACAATACTTGAGTTTCTCATATCTCGCCCGCCGCCTGATTAAATCATATTCATGTAATGGGCATGATAGGGGACACCTGAACAAGTTCCGGGCCCAGGCGTGTAATGATGTGCGAAGGGGGGGCGGGATGGTTCCTGTGCTGCTGACGGTGGGGGAGCTGGAGCGGCATGTGGGGTAAGATGGGGGTAGAATATTTTGTATAGGCTTGCTGGAGAGGATTCTGATATTCAAACCCATTTCAAGAGCAAAAAGATAAATAATAACACTTACTGAAAATAGGAATTGATTATATTGATAAAAATTAAGTCTCGTGATCAAGCGCCAATAGAAAAAAAATCAGGTGTACTTACTAGTGAAGAAAAAAAAACACCTTGAAGATAGCATGCGTCATCATGACAAGCTTATGAAACAATTACCTGACTTTGAAAGATCCCACAAAACAAATCCACCCCATGTCGTTTTCTGTTGCCACCATAAATTTTTAAATGAATCT
>JAKRWB010000752.1 GCA_022353185.1 ANME-2 cluster archaeon
TACATGACTTTCGGATAAATCGATTTCACCAACAACCTAAATGTCACAATCATTCAATATAATCTTTAATAGTTTTCAAAACGTCAAGTTAAACCAAACATGTTATGAGCATAAAATAGACTTCATTTATATAATCTCCCATAACCGTAATGTTCTGTTGTTCATGATAACTTATATACATGGTATAGTTGTATATACAATTAATGGTTGAGTTTCTATTTATGACACCAACTCATCAAAAAATAGAATTATGTGGTAGTCGTAATCAGCGAAATATATTTGAAGTATGAAATATAATGTAAAACGTGATTGGAAAGTATCTGAAAACTAAATTTGTGTTCAATATTGTCGAATATAAAAAATTGAAGCATTAAGTAGGCAAAGAAATAGCCATTGACGTGTCAGATTTAATGTAAGGCCAATTATGGAATAACTGGAACTCAAATAACAATTAAATATGTGAATTGTTTTTGTGACATTTAGGTTGGCAATAAAATTCGAATCGCCGAAACTCATGTATCTACATATTCTGAATGAATTTTTTAACGAGATTATCATACCACAAGCTGTATGGATGGAAGTTGTTGAAAAAGGGAACGGACGGCCAGGTTCTAAGGATGTTCAGGATGCCTACTGGATTTTAGTAAATGAAGCAAAAGATATTCTTGGAATCGAAGCCTTGAAACACGAAATTGGTGTAGGGGAATCTGAAACGATAATTCTGGCAAAAGAGCTAAAAGCTGATATTGTTCTGATTGATGATAGAATTGCCAGGGAAATAGCTATATCGATGGGGTTAAACGTAACTGGAACTCTCGCGATAATTTATGAAGCAATCAACAGAAATATTATTAATGAAGATTTTAGAGAAATTATCAAAGTACTGAGGAAAAATAATGTCTGGATCAGTGATGAGCTTTTGGATTCATTTGATTGAATTATGACAGTATTAAATTATTAAAAAGATGGAATTTTGAATTAACGTTTTTAAAAATGAATAATTTAGATATTATTACAGCCATTGCAGCACACTACACACAACAACTGAATATTACTTCCCAGCTTATGGATATTAAATTTCATAACGTTATTACTTTCCTCAATTCCCTTCTCTTAGTACCCTAGCAACACAAACCACCAAGGCTGGCTGCACCCGGCCACCCTTCGGCCTCCCCATCTACTTACCGGCTCATACCCCGCACATAATCCCGGCCGATGCT
>JAKRWB010000753.1 GCA_022353185.1 ANME-2 cluster archaeon
TTCTTAATAGATTTCTCAGTATTATTACAAAATCAATATCGATCGTAAGTTTTCCATCGTTTTTTATTCTTGTTGGTGTGAGAAAGTGAAATGTAACCTGATGGTAATTGAGTTGTGCTGCATCCCGGACCAGCTCAGCAGAATCCATCACATAAAAGTCGTCTTGGATATGTGAATCACCATCATAAATAAGTATCTCTCTATCGTTATTAATGCTAATTACTTTTTCAAGCGAATATTTCCCCTTATCTTTCCCGATCCCTAATCGCCCCAGCTCTTCAAATGCAAAGATAATATATGGGATATAATCTACCGCACGACCAACGAGGATAAGATGAAAATCCAATTTGTCCTCGATTCCATAATACTGCCTTTTATCTAAAGGTGGCTCGATGATAAAAGGATGTGGTACGTATTCGTCTTTTGATCGCTTCCCTTCTTTTTCTTCCTGAGGAACCGGGGTCTCAAAAACATATGAATAGATGCACTTGTACCGGTGCACGCATTGTACACATCCCTTCCTTTTATCAACACATACTGAGTATTTGAGGGTAGTGCCAAAGCCGCCCCTAAGGGTAGAGCCTTTGTAAGGGGGGAGAATAAGTTGATTTTCTGGTTTTATAGTGAACCGGTATTTAGAAAACTTCATTGGTGCTTTTCGCCCCCACCTTTCAATCAGCTTATTAATTTTAAAAATATATAAGCGTAAGGAAAAAATCGGGGATATATCGCAGGTCACCTATTTTGATCTTAAGCCAGCCCCAGGTAGTCCTTCTTCAAGGATTTACTTCCGCTTCTATTAAGTTTTTTTTTCAGGGTATCTTTCAGACCTTTTACTTCACTGATATAACTGTAATCAGCCAGGTATGTCCAGTCCGGGGTCCCCATCCATCCTTCTATAGTCACGGATTTTGTATTAACCCGCTCAGCTTTATATCAGGATCCCTGGTATTTGACTAGATCTCCTAGTGTCGTATCAACTTCCAAGTGTTAAATTATGAAGGGCATTGGTCATAGAGACTTTTTATTATTTTCTGGTTACACTTATTAATCAGTTCTATTAACCGCAGATGAACGCAGATAAACGCGGATATTGCATGCGAAATCTGCGTTCATCTGCGTGTATCTGCGGTTCTTTATTGTTCAAAAGATCTGAAGAAATTAAAAAGTCTCCTAAATAATAACGATAACTATTAATATGATGAAAATGTTATTTCGTATTACAATTTAATACTAAAACAATATTTAGTATTACCAATGTTGTATAAAACTACTTGCCAACACTTGTAAGTTTTTAAAGAAAATACGAATAGAATATATGCGAAAGGAAATAGGAGACGATAGATTATGGAAAATAAAATATTCATAGTATTTGCTATGATTTGTGTATTGTTGGGGACAATCGGAATGGCAAGTGCCCATGGAACCTGGATGGAGATTGATACTATGTGCGTTGATCTTGATGAGAACGTCGAGGTTAGAATTACTGAAGGACACAACTTTATTGGCGAAGGTATACCACCATATTATTTGTCAGCAGAACTAGTCGGACCTGATGGTTCAATAATTACTCTTAATAAAACAGCTGAAGATGAAATGTACTGGTATTCTAATTTCGAAGCAGATCAAGTCGGATTATATGCCATTCTTGGGACTCATGAAGATGATAATTCTTATAAGGTCTATACAGGCCCTGGGTCGAGAGAGGATTCCACTTCTAATTACAGCTATTTGGAAGGTGAAGTTGAATGGGATGAGCTTGACAAATCAAAATGGGCAGATGACTGGCATGTAGTGCGATTCGCCAAGCCATACAAATACCTGAAAACCTTTGTAAGCACGAATTGTAACTTTTACGGAAACGACAATGCTTTTGAACAGAAATTTGAAATCATTCCCGTTGATGATGTATCAACAATAGGGACTGGTGATTTTGAATTTATGGTGTTATTTGACGGGAGAGCACTGCCAAATGGTACCGTAAAGCTAACAGGTACAAAAGATAGGGATACTACAGTAAGTGCAATATGTGATGAAAATGGCAGGGCAGTACTGCCAATAAATGCTGACGGTGACTGGTTGATAACTGCCGGTGCAGCAGGCGATGGCGATCACTGGGACGGAGAATATAATGGTGATTTCCCACATGGGGATAACTATACTGGTGGAGCCATAGCTTTTGTAGGAAATACTTATTCGACAGCTTTAACGTTACTGGAAATTCGTGAGAGCAGTACAGCTACCATGCGCACGAAAATAAGTCCTCAGATCCAATTCAATATGAATCCATCATACTTTGACTTTGGTGAACTTGACCCTGGTGATGCGAGTGATGTTGAAACTGCTGTAATTCAGAATCTAGGATCAAAAGACTTGGTGATAAGTGTGAGTGTAGTAGATACAAGTGGATTATACACAGCAGGACTTCAGATAGATGATACTTTGTGGAGTGAGTACGAAAAAGAAATCCTGAAGGACAATTTCACTTCATTAGATCTACAATTGCATGTTCCTGGAAACTTTGTCGGTTCTGGTGAAATGATGGGAACAATAATCATCTGGTCAGAAGCTATTAATTAGATTCTGACTATTTATTTTTTTTAGATGTAATAAGACTTTTAAATAAAGCATTTAATAATAATTAATAATATGAAATTTAAAATTGCTGGAATTGGAATTGTATCAATATTATGCTACATATCAATCTTTACTTTATGTGTATCTGCCATAGGTATCGGTGTAAATCCTGCAAAACTTGAACTGGAAATTGAAAACGGTGAAAGTATTCAGAAGAACATTACCATCTCAAATCCGGATAATATCGAATTTGCATTTCATATATACACAGATGATGAATTTAATAACTGGATAACAATAGCTGATCCGGATTTCTCACTTGGACCATATCAGGAAAAGGAGATATACATCCATTTTACACCATTGACAGAAAAAGTAGGGACATTCAACACAACAATATATGCAGTTGCTCTCAATCCAAATAATAACCTTAACCTGGGCAGCGGTGTAAAAATACCAGTAAATATAAATCTTAAAAAACCAACAACTTCATACTATACTAATCCTGTGTTCATTGTATTCATCCTAATTCCATTAATCCTAATTTTTCTTTATATGAGATATCGAAGGAACTCATTATAGAAGAAAAATAGATGGGGGTTATTTTACCATTTCTACTAGAACCTGTATACATGATGACAGTGTAGACTTGTGTTAAACTTTTTATTCTAAATTATTGATTCTTACACGAGATTGAACCTGAACAATTGAAATATTTATGCATTGAATGACTTATTTTGGTTAGTTCCTAATTCAATCACACGAAAATAAAAAGTCTCCGATTTTGATGGAAAAACTTTATAAAGGTCTTCAGATATTAAATATGATGCCGGTTTATGATCTTGATGGACGGGTGATTGAATTTAAGGTATAAACGATTTTTGTCTCCGATTTAGGTTCGTTAACAAATCGAAATAGCCGAAAGTCATGTCATAATGAAATCCAGAAAGAAATTTTCCTTTTGGTTTTAGATTCAACATGGATTTTCACCCGCTTAATTAGCGTAAGACATAGATGAAATCGGGTAAAGCCGTCTACTGATTTCTACCGCAAT
>JAKRWB010000100.1 GCA_022353185.1 ANME-2 cluster archaeon
TCATACAGATACAATACTAGGCGTTACTGGATCAGCAAATTATAGTGACGAGTACAATGAAAAAATGCAATGTGTGAGATATAATGGAAGATGTACTCTCTGGAAGTCACATACAGTAGGTGAAATATTTACGGAGGGCTTAACTGATATCTCAGGAAGAGCTCCATGTCCAACAACATTGTGGAAATATGAACAAAAAAGAGGTAAAATATCAGCCCAAGAATTGCAGGAACAGGAAATCAATTTTAATGGAACTTTATACATCGATGGATATTGGGTAAAAACTGGCTGGAGAATATTTATTGAAGCTCAATTAGGAAGGAAATTTACCAAAAGTGAGTGGAAAAGGTTCAGATATAAAGTGATTTATGTTGTAGCAACAGAAGAGAAAGTTATTTTAGATTTCCAAATAACCAATCGCATGCCAAGTTTTATTGAATTAGTACCATTGATGAACAGAATTAAGAATCGCCTACCAGAGGGAGATATTTTGAAAATTGTTTCTGATGAAGATGATGCAATTATTGGATCCGTAGAAAGGATTTTCCCAAATGTTTCGCATTCATTCTGTGTTTTTCATCAATTGGAAAATGTCACTAAGAAATATCATGATGAATTTAAGGATATTAATGAAATTCCTTCGGATGAATTAAAATTATATGAACTTGCACAGGATCTGATACTTGCTGAAACAGTTATTAAATCGACGATATGCTACCAGAAAATTTTGGAAATAGCCTCAAGTATAGAGTTATCAAAAGCATCTGAGAAGGTAATTTCTTACATAAAAAAAGTCTATTCAAAAAATGAAAAATTGCTGAAGAAAGGATTCACACCAGAAACTAACAATGTGATGGAGCAATTGTTCTCTTTGATAAATGATGTTATGAGAGAAAAGCCAGAGTTTGGTATGGCAGATGTGAAGGTAGTTTATCTTGACACCTGTTATTTTCATGGCAGGTGTTGGGGTTGGTGGGTCGGTGGGCGTGGGTTCACCTGAATGAGGCGATGGGGCGGAATCGGGTGGGAGTGAGTCCTTTTGTTTCATGATAAAACTATTTACATTGGATGTTATTAAATGATAACACCTATTGATGATTGTTTAATCACATCCTTCAATAGGTCTGATCTTAGACCGTCAGTAAATGAATAATATTCAGAGAATTTTGGCGTTGAAAGAATAATATCAAATTTATCATCCACCTCAACAAGGCCTTCTGTTTTGAGGTATTCAAATAG
>JAKRWB010000101.1 GCA_022353185.1 ANME-2 cluster archaeon
TCAATATGGAATTTGGAGATACCAAGGAATTGCCTTTTCCATACATGGTAATACTCCAAAAACTCTCACGCATCTAATCCATACAAGCAATTGCGGCTTGTCCACAAAACAATTGGAACAAATTACATCCGTAATGTGCAGGGGAATACTGAAAATTCCCACCTAAAATTGACCCACTTTTCCCACAGGTAATGTAATACCATGTCCATTTTTCATAGATTTGATTGCCGGTAATATTCGCAAAACAAGTTTACAAGATATATGGTATAATTCGGATATTTTTGATATTTTTCGAAATTTGGATAATGGCAAATTGGAAGGAAAATGTAGTAATTGTGAATATATTCCACAATATTGTCAAGGGGGCTGTCGGGCTGCTGCATTTGCATTATCTGGAAATCTGCTTGCCCAGGACCCATATTGCTGGAAAGGTTTGTCCTGATTTGTTATGATTTTTTGTATATGACTCGCTCATGTCATTTTTTGTGATATCGTACAAAAAGAGGTAGAGCATATCAAAGGTTTCGAGGATGAGGTTTACTGGGTCACCCATGGCGGGACCACTTCACTTGATGTGAAACTGGTGCTCTACCCCACCAGCGAGACAGCCATTTATCCAATGTATAAATTGTGGGTGCTGGCATACTTGGGGAACCGGAAGACCCGGCACTCGGCAAGGGCGATGGTACGTGCCCCATCTGCGGCAAGCCGACAGATATTGTGGTGTTGATGGCGCGGACGTATTGATCTTAATCGTTATCGCAGCTCTGCTGTGACTGAGACAAAGCATGGTCAAAGTGGAAGCCAGAAATCCACTCAATGTTGAGGAGTCTATAAAATTGGAAGGAAGGAGCGATTACTCGCTCCATCTTTCTCAGTACGACTCGCAAAACCAGACGCGTGAATTCAGATTTCCTTTCACACACGTCTTCCTGATGTAGTAAATTCATACAACGCTCCATTGTTATCCTCGATCACAGTATTGCCTAAATCATCAGTTGATTTCACCCGGAAATAGTATTTTGTAGATGATGACAGTCCGGTCAGAATAATGGAATGAGATGTTACCATATCTGAACTGCTAGCTTCCAATGATAAATGTTTAGAGTTTGTGCCATATTTGATCAGAGAATCACTTGGCTTATTAGTTTCCCATGTTATCACGGCCTTTTTTGATGTTACCTTATAGTGAATATCTGATATGGACAGCTCAGAATCGCTTTCAAAACTCACAGCTTCCATGGCATCAACCAGACCATTACCATAGATTTCATCATAGCCGGTTTCGCCTAAATCGGAAGCGGTGTTCTTGAGTATATATTCGATGTGTACATTATCAAACCCGGAGTTGACAGACCAGACAAGCCCTGCAACACCTGCCACATGTGGTGTTGCCATCGAAGTCCCGCTGTAATAATCCCAGTTAGACACCCTGTTAATCACTGTCCCCGTTTCCCCCGCCTCATTTGCAAGAGCCGTTCCTGTTATATCAGAAACCGATACCGCAGGAATCCATGGAACTCCAGTTGGGTTCGCAGCATCCACAAGGGTACCTAGAAAATCTCCAGCTACATTATTATAAATAATAGCGGCTACAGCACCTTGAACCATTGCGTTATCAACCTTGGTGGCAAAGCTTTCGTCACCTCGCTGCATGAGAGCAATATATCCGCTTTCACCAACGGGAAACTCTGAAAGGTCATTTCCGGTTCCGCAATCAACAACATTCCCGGTTATACCCTTGGTATTTCCTGCAAATTCCATACCGAATGCAAGGTATGAAATGCTATCTACAATAACCTTAGCTTCTGATCCGGTACCAATAGGTACTGAAGAGAGCACATTGACACCAGGGGCCACAAGATCAAGGTTATTTCCGTAGTTTGAAAAATCGGCAATCGCATTTTTGTTGTCAACTGCTCCTACTGATAGCACTACAGGATAGCCAGCAGGGTATATCAGTCCTTCTGTACCTTCATTACCTGCAGCTGCTATGATGAGTGCGCCGTGGTTATCATACATATCTTGATAAAATTTCTCCTCTAAGCGTGATGATTTTGAGCCGCCAAGGCTGAGGCTGATTATTTTACATTCTTTCTCTACTACCAGGTACTCTACACCGGCCATGATATCACTGCTTCTACCGCCGGTCGGCCCGAGTACCCGTGCATAATACAGGTCAGCGTCATAGGCCACTCCCCGGACCCCTCCTTCGTTAAGTGCTGCCAGTACCGTGCCGGCTACATGGGTCCCGTGGGTTTCCATGATGTCATCATTCCAAAAGGGATCATCATCATCGTCTACCGTATCAATACCTCCCATGTACCTGGGTTCTATATCAGGGTGAGTATAGTCGAGTCCTGTATCAGCAATGCCAATCCTTATCCCAGTTCCGGTTACCCCTTCAGCATGAGCTTCTGTTGATTGTGTTGTTATCAGACCATACAGACCATTGGATAAAGAAGGTTCAAGCTCTGAGTCTGCAAGACCGAGGGTGTAGCGAGGTACATCTTCTTCAATATAGCATACCTCAGGATTTTTAGCTAATTCTTCCAAATTTTTTGCAGAAATATCAATGGCAAAAGCTTTGACATTCTTAAACTCAGATCTGATCTTCCCGTTGTATGCTTTTATTATTGACCGCTCTCTTGCACCGGGCGTGGTGCGAAATCCGACCAGCACTTTCAGAGTATCCCCATTACTGGAAGCTTCATCTGGAGCTACTATGTTTTGAGATGACATATCTGTATATTTTCCATTTGAAACAATATCACCATGCGCCGTAGTTGTCGCTAAGAACCCTGCAAAGATAATTATAGCAACGAAAACACTGAGGCGTAATCCTTTCCTTGTTCTTGATGTATTAACTTGATTTCCACTCGGTAACATAACTATACACTCCATTTCATTTTTGTACATTTAATGAGCTTATAATTTAAAAAGTTATTTATCTTAATCGTTATACTTCACAGCTCTGCTGCGGTTGGGACAAGCCAAATAGATGAAACAACCACACAATTATGCCCTATTCTTATATACAACTAAAATAAAATGTACCGCTCATGAATACCCCGGCCATAGAGACATTTGACCTTACCCGCACATTCGATGAACTGGTAGCAGTAGATAAAATCAGCCTCAAGATTGAACAGGGCGAACTCTTCGGGCTGCTTGGACCCAATGGTGCAGGCAAGACCACACTTATCAACATGCTCTCCACCATGATACCCCCCAGTAACGGTAGGGCCGAGGTATGGGGTATTGACGTAAGAGCAAACCCATCCAGGGTCAGGCAGAACATTGGCGTAGTGTTCCAGGGCACCACACTGGACGACAAATTGACAGGCAGGGAGAACCTGGACCTGCACGGCCGCCTGTACGGTCTTTCCAAAAATCTGCGAAAACAGAGAATTAACGAAGTGCTGGAACTTGTGGAACTGGACGACAAGGCCGAAATACTGGTCAAGACCTACAGCGGCGGCATGATGAGACGCCTGGAAATCGCCAGGGGACTGATGCACCATCCCAGGGTACTGTTCCTGGACGAGCCCACGCTGGGACTGGACCCGCAGACACGCAATCATATCTGGGACTATATCAGGCGCCTGAACCGCGACGAGAATGTTACGATAATGCTTACAACTCATTATATGGAAGAAGCTGACCAGCTGTGCGAGCGAATAGCCATAATCGACCACGGCAGTATCAAAGCACTGGACACCCCTGAAAACCTGAAAAATGCATTGGGAGGGGATGTGGTTGGACTGGGCACAGAAAATGAGAGCCAGGCATCAGTACTAAGTGACCTGTATAACAAAAATGGGAGTGCCGGTAATGTACACTACAAAGACAGCAATGTCTTGATCACTATCCAGGACGGAACACACCAGATTCCCCATTTGCTGAAACTCGCTGCTGAGGCAGACATTACCATACTTTCAGTTGATTTACACAGACCAACCCTCGATGATGTGTTCCTTTCCCATACCGGCAGGGATATACGGGTGGAAGAGACCAGTGATGTAGACCGTATTACTTACAAACTCCAGGGAAGGAGACGATAAAATGACGAGCCGGATATCTGGATTCAAACAAAATACCCTGACTTCCATGAACACGGTCTATACAATGTGGCTGCGTGAAATGATCAGGTTCAGGCGTTCCAAGAGCCGTATCATAGGTTCACTTGCAACGCCCCTGTTCTTCCTGGTGATCCTGGGAACGGCTTTCAACTCGTCATTCCAGATGAAAAGTGGGACTGGCCAGACCGACATATCATTCCTGGCCCCGGGTATTATCGGTATGTCGATCCTGTTCTCATCCCTTATGGGAGGCGTTAGTATTATCTGGGACCGTGAATTTGGATTCCTGAAAGAAATTCTGATCGCCCCGGTGTCAAGGTTCTTTGTTGCGCTGGGAAAAGCATTGGGTGGGGTTACCACGGCTATGATACAGGGCACTCTTCTCATGCTTATCGCATTTGCCCTGGGCGTTGAATACCAGTCCTACCCGGGAATGCTGGCCAGTATAGGTGTGATGCTTCTTATCGGGCTGGGGTTCATCGGATTGGGTATAGCACTTGCATCCCATATTGAAAGTCATGAAGGGTTCCAGATGATTATGACCTTCATCACAATGCCCGTCCTATTGCTTAGCGGTGCGTTCTTCAGGATAGGTGACCTGCCATCGTGGATGAAGACACTGGTTTACCTTGACCCGCTGACCTACGGCATTATGGCACTGCGCTTCACACTAATCGGAGAAACTGAAATTCCAATAAATATCTGCATTGCGGTTCTGGTCCTTTTTGCTGCAACCACCATAGGCCTGGGCGGGTATATGTTCGGGAAAGCAAAGGTTTAGTGAAAGTATTTTAGCCGAAGTGTAACAGAAATATAGCCGAAATGTTGCAGAAGTGTAGCAATAATGTAAATGCGATTAAAATTGACTGAGGGTCATCTGGTGCCGCTTACATATTTCACCAGGTACTTCGATAGGGTAAACTCCTGTCAGGCAAGCCAGGCAAAGGTCATCCGCAGGAATCCCCACAGCATCCACCAGCCCTTCTACACTGATATATCCAAGACTGTCAGCATTGATGACCGCTTCCACACCGGCCACAGTTTTGTGGGCGGCAACCAGTTCTTCCCTCGTAGCCATGTCGATGCCCATATAACAGGGCGCCACTATTGGCGGGCTGCCGATACGCACATGCACTTCTTTGGCCCCGGCCTTTCGCACCATATCCACAATACGCCTTGAAGTGGTCCCCCTGACAATGCTGTCGTCCATCAGGATAACGCTCTTGTCCTTAATGTTCTGGGGGATGGTATTGAGTTTCAACTTCACTGCAGTCTCCCGCATATTCTGGTCAGGCATGATAAAGGTCCGGCCAATATACCTGTTCTTCATCAGGCCCTCCATATAATCAATGCCGGATTTCTTACTGTATCCTATGCCGAATGTAATGCCACTGTCCGGTATAGGTGATATGATATCGGCATTGACCGGATGTTCATCAACCAGGCGTTCACCAATTCGTATCCGGACCTGATACACAAGTTTACTATCAATGATTGAATCCGGACGGGCAAAATAAATGTATTCGAACACGCATTTTGCCGTGTTACGTGTCTTGCTCAGCTGGTGAGAGTGATACCTGCCATCTTTGAAAATAATAACCTCGCCGGGCCGTACATCTCGAATGAGGGTGCCGCCTATGGTATCAATAGCAACACTTTCAGATGCAACCACATACCCACCGTCAACTTCACCCAGGCATAATGGCTTAAAACCTAAAGGGTCCCTGACTACCACCAGGATGTCATCCACCAGTATGGTAAGACTGTATGACCCCTCCAGCCGTCTCATCAGTTCTTTTATTGCACCCAGAATATCAGTTTTTATCAGTTCTTTTACCAGCAGGCGGGCAATGACTTCGGTATCTGATGAAGTTAAAAATATCTGGCCTTCGGCTTCGAACTCATACCTCAATTCTGAACTGTTCACCAGATTGCCATTGTGGGCAATGGCAATGGTACGGTCCATGAAATTCACAATCAAAGGCTGGGTGTTCTCGATGGTAGAATCGCCAGTAGTAGAATACCTTACGTGCCCGATTCCTACAAAACCTTTCAGGTCTTTTAAATTATATTTCTTAAAAACGTCAGGCACAAGTCCCATTCCCTTTTGGGTCTGGGCACTTTTGCCGTCATGTACCGTAATACCTGTGGATTCCTGCCCTCGATGTTGCAGGGCATACAGCGAATAATATATCGGCAGAGCTGCTTTATCCGATTCCCGATCAGTTAATGCGAGACCAACAACCCCGCACGATTCACGCAATAAGGTTCACCCGATTGTTTGAATTATATAGATTAATCGCCATTCAATCCTGATTTACGGACCCATTTATAACTTCTCATACGTGATGTCTTACCGAATCCGCATGATACGCACATTTTGGAATGAATGTTCATTGAAACACTGCCGCAACGCCTACATTTAATATGAGTGCGCTTTTGCCTCTTTCCTTGAGATGGAGTACCTTTTGACATTATTTTACACCTTAGATGATTATAATTACGTGATAATTCTTTGTTAAGGGAAATCCCCTATGTGTTCAGACTAAATATATATTGTGGATATTATGGAGATATATATACCACATTATCTCCCCTGACCACAACGGTCCCGAATTTTTTGTCTGTTTCGCCGTCTTTCAATTCTTCTGCATTTTCCAACACCAGGTTCATATGAATGTCATAACCTTCCAGTGTTCCCCTGAAAATGCGCTCGCCTTTAAGTTTAATGATGACTGATTTCCCAAGTGTATTGTTGAGTATATCCAGAGGTCTTTTCCCCATTTTCTTTACTCCTATTATTATTTAATATATGGTTTATATATCACGGACGTATTTTTCAAGGACAGGCTTCACATTTAATTGCATTGCAAAAACTTAAATGCTAAACCAATTAATAGTGCTTCAAAGTTGTAATAAACATACTTATAACTATCGAATCCAGAGGTATAACATACGTGAAAATTAGATCCAGACATCAGTTACGAAAAAGCCAATCAAAAGATATGATACGTAAGATTGGGGAATCATTAACCGATGCAAATACCAAACTTGTCGGTAAAAAGCTTGAGATTGCAGTTACAGATGAATTTGAACTGCTGTTAGTCGACGGTGAACCTCTTTTTTTTATAATGGATGGTGAGCCGTTCTTCACAGTAAAAGGAGCACTGAAGCTAAATCCAGATAAGATGGTAGTAATTGTAGATGCAGGGGCAATACCTTTTGTGGTAAAGGGTGCTGACGTTATGAAACCGGGTATTGTATCTGCGGACCCTGGTATAACAGAAGGGAATCTCGTAATAGTCAAAGAAGAAACACATGGTAAACCATTAGCTGTAGGTCGTGCACTGGTGTCAGGGGACCAGATGACAGTAGGGAGTGGGAAAGCAATAAAAACTGTACACATTGTAGGCGATAAATTGTGGAATCTACAGGTGTAGTATATCAAAATATATATGTAGTGGCACAAGTATAATAAACTAAAGTTGTCCTAATTAAAATTATTCAGGGGAAAATATTATGGTAGCACTCAAGAAAATATTCGGTGGCGGATCGTCTTCAAAATCAGTAAGTGAAGAATATGTAGATCTCGACCTCAGCGATTATGAAGACGTTGTTGAAAAAGAACCTGCAGAGATGTATATCCGCATTGCAGAGCTAAATAACCTGAATGATATACCGGATTTGAAAAAAGAAATATATAATGGAAATGTGCTGTTGGTGGATATCTCTCTGATCAAGCAGGATAAATTCAATCTGGACCGGGCAATTAAGGAACTCAAGCAGGTAGTAGAAGATACTCACGGAGATATAGCTGGGATTGGGGAAGATCAGGTTATCCTGGCTCCGATGGGTGTAAGGATCAACCGTTCTAAAATCATCGGTGCCAAAAAGTGAGTGAGGACCTCGAACCAATTTTAACCAGGACAACATGCCCCCTATGCCAAAGTGAGATTGTACTCACCTGGTATGCAGATAATATTCCTTATTTTGGTGAAATCTTACTTACCAGTGCACACTGTGAATGTGGCTTCAGATATGCTGACACTATGGTACTTAGCCAGCGTGAGCCTGTAAAGTACACGTTGAGAGTTGAGTCACTGGCCGACCTGGATGCCAGGGTGGTGCGTTCCACATCCGGCACAATTAGAATACCTGAGCTTGGCATTAACATCGAGCCTGGCTCTACCAGTGAGTCCTATATTTCCAATGTGGAAGGTGTACTGTGCCGTATAGAAGATGTGCTGGGCATGGTGAGCCGCTGGCAGGATGAGCCACCCCAGACCACTGACCGGGCCCATGAAGTGTTAAATGCACTGGATAAGGTGAAACGTGGTGAACTGGATATTACTATTATCATCGAAGACCCACTTGGCAACAGTGCTATCATATCTGAACGTGCAAGCAGGCAGGAACTATCGCCTGAAGAAGCCGATAAATTGAAAACGGGTATGATAGTGCTTGAAAAGGATGACCTGCCAGAGTCATTGCATTGAATACTTTAGTGGATGATTCACTGCAATATAAATTAGTAATCGATAATAATTTTAGACCAGTTTTTACTCGGGCACAGTATCAGATTCATTCAAACTCCATATCGCCGACTTTAATACCCGAATCTACTATTTCTCCCACTATCCTGCCACCTGTTATCTCTGCAGCCCGGGATGCATCTTTTTCTGGCAGGACTATCAGGAATCCCATGCCCATGTTGAAAGTCTTGTACATTTCAAGATCGTCAACATTACCTTCTTCTTGCAGGAATTTGAAGATGGGCTGAGGCTCAAGTGGGGAATGTATGTTAAAACCGAGGTCAGTTATCCTGCGAAGTTTCAGCACTCCACTGCCCGTTATATGGGCCAGGCCATGCACATCGCATTCCTGTATCACATCCAGGAGCTCAATATATATGCGTGTGGGGATGAGCATCTCGTCACCAATAGTGGTCTCCTGATTGTAAGGGAACGGGTCATGATAACCATACGATGACTGCTCCATTATCTTACGGACAAGGGTGTATCCATTACTGTGGATACCTGAAGACGGCACTCCTACCAGCACATCACCTTCGGTTATGTGCTCACCGGTGATGATGCGGTCCTTTTTAACTGCGCCCAGGCAGGTGCCGGCCAGGTCGAACCCGTTGACGATCTCGGGCAGGGTGGCAGTCTCCCCACCTACAATGGTCATCCTGCTCAGCTGAGCACCCCGCTGCAACCCTTCGCCTATCTGGGCCATTTGGTCTTCATCGGGTTTAGCGATGGCAAGGTAATCCACAAAGGAAAGGGGTTCTGCACCTATGGCCAGCAAGTCGTTGACGTTCATGGCAATGCAGTCTATTCCCACGGTGTTCCAGCGTTGCATTTCAGTGGCGATGAGCACTTTGGAGCCAACACCGTCTGTGGCCAATCCCAGAGCATATTCGCCGAACTCTATGAGACCGGCATAATGACCTATGTCTGTTAGAGGTGCACCCAGACCTGTACGCTTATAAGTGATACCGGCAGCAAGTGCTTTGATGGCTTTTTCTTCGAGATGTATATCAACGCCCGAACGGGCATAGGTCATTTTTTCAGTCATATAAAGAAGTAAGAGCTTCAATACCTAAAAAAGACTTCGAAATTCAGTGGCCTATAATATTACGGTCATCTGCCCCCGTGACCTCGCCCAGAAGCTTACGTTTCATTTCCTCGCGCATCTCAGCGACTGAAAGGTTGGTCTTCCCATAAGTTCCTTTCACTTTGACCTTATCGGCATCAATAAGCACAATAGTGCTGGAGTGGTATGTAAGACCGGTACTATCCAACCTGACCCACATCTCACATTCCTCGAACTCCAGGTCAATGATAAAACCAGTTGTTCCAGTTCCTGTATACCTTACAGGGCTGCCTATGCGCAAGGTGTTGCCATTACAGTCAATGAACACGAAGTTGTTCGGAACCTTGTAATTATTCATCCACTTTTATAAATGGGGTGTTATGCAATTTAACTATTTCGTATAGTCCCGAACATATTTGATGTTTTAATGTACTATAATCTCACCGGAATGCCCTTTCCTGCCAGGTACTCTTTCATTTCCTGAATGGTGAATGTACCGAAGTGGGCAATTGATGCGACAAGGACAGCATCGGCATGTGCATCATTAATGGCCTCATAGAGGTGTTCCAGCGTGCCAGCACCGCCCGATGCAATAATTGGAAGGCTGACAGCATCTGCAATGGCCCGTGTCATGGGTATATCATATCCGGCAAGTGTCCCGTCAGCATCCATGCTGGTGGGTAGGATGGCACCTGCACCCAGTTCCTCTACCTGCTTAGCCCATTGGACAGCGTCTATGCCTGTAGGTTTATTGCCGCCGTTAACCATTACCTCAAACCCGGACGGTAGTTGTGGGTTCTGGCGGGTATCGATGGCAATGGTTATTGTTTCGCTGCCGAATTCTGAGGCTGCTTCTTTTACAAGTTCTGGTGCCCGCACTGCGGCAGAGTTTATGGAAAGCTTGGATACGCCCACGTCCAGCATTCTCTGAATGTCCTGGACACTTGCAATGCCACCGCCCACAGTCAGCGGTATGGAGATATTATCAACAGTTTTTGCCACAGCATCTACCATAGTCTTCCGGTTTTCGATTGTTGCTGTGATATCCAGGAACACCAGTTCATCTGCTCCGGCATCACTGTATGCTGCACCATTTTCTGCCGGATTGCCCACGTCTCTTAAATCTACAAAATTGACTCCTTTTACCAGGCGGCCGTCCTTTACATCCAAACAGGGAATAATTCTTCTGTAATTCATTTTAAATCCTCTTTACAATTATCATGATATATGTAGTTCAAGTAATACCGGTGAATAGTTCTTAATTCTTATGTTTTGGTACGTTCAAACTAACCGCAGATGAACACAGGCTTTCCAATGCGTTAATGTTATATTCACTGAAAATAAGAGACAACATTACTGATGACCCATAATAGCCGGAATGCACCTAGATATGACATGCTGTTCGATGGAGGTAATTTCAATGCCACCCTCCTGATAGGTCCTGACCCGTGGGATGCTTATTACGACTATAGTGTATTCCAGGGAGCCCGGCTCAGGCTCAGGAACATCGGTTTCAGGATTACAGAACATCGCAGCGGGTATGATGAATTAAGTACTACATTCAGCTATGACGACAGCGATATTACCGCACGCATACGCCTTGTCCACGGCAGGGATTATGATAAAGACCTGCAGGAACTCTGGCAAGAATCTTTCATAAATGAGGATGTCATATACCTAAAATCCCATGCAGGATATGGTAAACATATCAGCTTGAGCGACGATGTGGATATCTTCGCTGAGGCAATGAAAGCAGGATTTGAACATCCAGATAAAAAACCGTATCAATTATATTATCTTGATTGCTGTAAGAGCGAAATGTATTACAAAGATGCATTCAGGGATTTTGTAGGATATGAAGGTGTAGATCTTATCCTGCATCAGTGGTTCTGTGATTACAAGAAGATTGGGCAAATGGCTGTGCTTTTTCGGGAACTGATGGCTGGGTCAGATTTCGAGAGAATTGTTGCTGAAATGAACGAGGAATACGGGATTCCTCATTTTGATGTGGAGGACGACCCTGCGGATATGAGACTTGATAGGAAGATGGTGACATATTCTGTAGGTTAGCGATTTTAAACTAAAGACAAAAAAATAAAAAACTGCATGTATTAATACTTACTTTGCGCCCGTTTATTTAAAGGTAAAACTGAGTATGCCTCGCAGGATACTGGTAGCAGGATAAAGCCGGGTGCATCGAATTTGATTTTTGAAAAATGGGTTGATTTTAAAAAGTAATCAATATCAATTTAACCATATATCATTGTTAATTATGTTTCACAGAACCCCTTTATTTCGGGTGGAAATATATTAAGGATTATATTATAATAATTGTCATCATTATGAGGTGTTCTGAGATGGAACAACTGTTTAGTATCTATTGCAACAATACAATATCACATTGAACAAAGTCAACTATTCCACCAGACAAGAAAATAAAGAATGGATTCCCATCACAATCCTGAATCTCGAATATCGTAGTATGGGCTGGTCGCCCGGGCTAAAGAAAAGCGTTTACATCGATGAATCCACAGACTCCAATACCCTGGAAGAACTCAAGAGGATTAGGGAAGCAGATGTATTGATAGCATATGACCAGGTGCGTGACCGCACCCGACATATCGAACTCAAGGAATCGGAACGCAAAGAGTTTGACATTATTTATTCCCAGTATCTTGAGAAGGGTGGGCAGATATCATATACCCGAAAAAAAGAAGGGCGTAAGACCCGCACCCTGTTCATGCTTGAAGAAGAGTATGGGGATTTTGTTGTCAGGGAAGTACCCGAAATAAAGTATCTCTTTGAATAGAACATTACGCCTTAAGGTTACCCGGGTTATCAGAACTCATCATCCTGTGCATAACTGCGCCCCAGTTTCAGGGCCAGCTCAGCCCTCATCAATTCCTTACCCAGATACCCAGCATGGTCCAGTCTTGACACCAGCCCCAACTCAATAGCAGAGTCCATTATTTCCTTCGCGTTATCTCCAACAATGGTATATTTTGTATGCCGCGCAATTATCCTCCCCTTCTCAACTACTCCGTCCTTTAGAGAACTCCTGCTGATGTTGATACTGAAACTGCCTGCCGGGTCCCGGGTCCATTGGTAGCTGTCCTCAGCCTCTATGAACTCGTCAGGCACCACATCAAAAGGCCTGAACCTCTTTTCCTTGAGCTGCAACAGGTCTATGCCAAGGTCTTTTGGCGGACTGCTACGCTGTGCTGCTAATGCCATCATTCCAGCAGCAGTTTTCAGTTCAGATATACTTCCCCTGGCCTTGTCACTATATTCCGGTGTGAACAGAACATCTGCGCCCACATCATGACTAATTGCAGTGAGCAGGGCATTCACCCCAACCGTATCAGCATCCATCAGCTCGGTAATGTTACCAGCTCCAAAGAACATTGGAATATCTGGCAACAGTTCCCTACATCTCTTATACCGGACCATAGATTCAACCATTCCCTGCCCGGGCGGGTCCAGTACCGGGTCGGCAAGTATGCGTGATATACCAAATTCCTGTGCACGGGCGATATTGACAACAAGGCTGTCAAGCCCCTGCCCGCCCTGATCATTGTCCGGGATGACCACTGCAGCCAAACCTTTCCTGGCAATTGCGGCCCCTACCTCCTCCATATTAGTGGAATTCAAGCTCAGCACCATATCCACGCCCGAGTCCACAGCCGCCATTATTAACTGCGGGTCCAGGGTGTCAATACTCAACGGCACTGCTGCCCCCCCTCTGGCTATTGTGACCGCATGTTCCACTTCAGCAAAGGTAGCAGCCATACCAACCCCCAGGTCGATGATATCAGCGCCTTTTGCCTGGAACAGCATAACTCTTTCAACAAGCTCATTCCCGGATAGTGACGTTGCATCCACCACTTCCCCCATTACTTTCATAATAGAATTCCCGCCGATCTTCAGGTTCCTGAGCAGGAATGCAGACGTTGCAGCCGCCTCGATATCCTTCAGCCCTGATGTTGCTGCCTCCATTCGCTTAATTTGGAGCATTTCACAGGCAGGTACAGTGGTAGAAAGTTCGATATCCTCAATTGATGATAATACCAGCCCCAGGTCAACTGCATTTTTCGGACCCAGCCGTATGGGAGTTTTCAACTGCATCTCAAGATGGGAAAAATCGGCCGAGACCAGGCCCGGGATGATTATAAGGTCAAAATTATTATGCGGCATGGAATTTTCAAGCCGCAGGGGTGTGGTAAAAGCAGCAACATCAATGTCCAGTACCAGAACATCTGCAAAGCCGCCCACAACAGCATTGACAGTTTCAGCCGCCTTTCTACCTGTTACCACAAGGATTTGCATGTTACCCTAATTTATTACCACATGCAAAAAAGTTTGTTATATATTTTTACCAGCTACCATCGATGGCCTTTATTTCAAGTGACATCGCTTTTTTCAGCAATTCTATATCCTCTAATTCAGGCATTCGACCGCAATCAAATGAACGACCCTTTTCAGGTATACTGAGTAGATAGCCGATTTCGTAGTTATTTTTAATCTTGACCCGTTGCATCGTTACCCGTTTATATCTCAATTTATTACTTTTGATATCTATTTCATATCCGTTGGATTTTGGAGTAAATTCGTATTCAGTAAAAATCCTGTCTAGCCTGCCTGCCAGATGTTTCATATGGGTATAATCCTTCATCATGCGTGATCGGTTAAGGAATCTAAAAGGCTTAATGCTTCTGTTTTTTAAATATATCAATTGCCCCAGTCTGGTCAAGAGTTATTTGCAACAATTTAAATATATTTGCATAGATATCTCCTTCATTCGGAGGGGTCTGAATGTCGAAAAAGAGAAATCAATCAGAAAAACC
>JAKRWB010000102.1 GCA_022353185.1 ANME-2 cluster archaeon
TAATTTTCGAATATTTCAGCTTTACTGTCTAAACTTGGTCGGGCGCAGCATATTGATTTAGTTTTAACAATATTTCTGGAAGTTTCAATTTTGGCGCTTTTCAGGTACTTTTCCGACAATCTCGACATCCTCACAAAACCCCGTTAAAATAATGTCCTGTGGAATATTTACCCCCACAATGCCCCATGGTTCCATTATCTATGGCTTTACGGTAACTTTGTGTCAACTTTCCAGTAGTTTTTTTGTCATAAGTCTTTGCCTCGATTCTCAGGCAACTGACACCCGCATCAATTAGTTCAGGTATGTGACTTAACATGCATAATTCCCTGGAATTCATGACATAGGTACGTTTTTGCTCATCAATTTTCACAGGATAAGTGAACCCCTTTTCATCTTCCAGAATAGCCTCATGCACTTTATCGTCTGGGAATAATTCCCCCAACAGGTCATGTTCAGATACCATTAAAGGGAAAAAGCCATGGACTATACTTTCAACCGGACCATGGGGCGCCATTTGTTTTATTTCATCCAATGTAAGTTCAGGCGAAAGTGTCACCCTCTGGCAGTACTCCAGATAATGAGTCATTGCCAGCCTGTTAAAGACATTGAACGGATAATCAATAATTAGTGATGTCTTAACATTGGAATTATGAAGACGATGTAGAGCACCCGGGTTTGCTACAAGAAATCCATCCGGGTTCTGGTTAGGGGATAATTCATTTAATTCACCTAATTCATCCAGTTTTTTATCAATTCTTGGTGTGCTGAGATAA
This sequence comes from ANME-2 cluster archaeon, assembly GCA_022353185.1. Taxonomy (GTDB): domain Archaea; phylum Halobacteriota; class Methanosarcinia; order Methanosarcinales; family Methanocomedenaceae; genus Methanocomedens_B. The sequence continues at coordinate 774 of JAKRWB010000102.1, forward strand.
ACTGCCACTCCTTTCTGCTTACCATATTCAATAGCAGATTGGTTATCTTCTGGTGTGAGCGTACTATCTGTAAAATTCTCGCCACCGAAATAGACTACATCTGCACCGCCATCAACGGCTGCTTTAAATGATTCCAATGAGTAGGTATTTACTGATAGCAGGGGTTTTGTTTTCGTTTGTATTTCTCTACTATCAAAAGAGATATCAGGTTTGGTGCATTTGCGTTTCCATTTTCGTGTAAGCTCATCTTCAAGGTTTTTTATAGCAGACCTGCGCAGAGTATTTAGCTGGGAAATGGGAATGAAAATATCATTGTCTAAATCAATCACAATGTTTTCCGGCTCAAAAAAAGTATTACCAAGTTTCTTCAAATGCTGGTTTATAGAATCTTCTGATATTGGAGACCCTGTTGCTTTTTCCGGAACATCTCCTTTTTGGGTGACCTGGTTCACTCCATCTGTAATGCAAAGTGTTATCGGTTTTCCCCGTTTTGCTGTGAAAGACATATTGAGGGGAATCTTTCTCTTTGTATCTTTAATTCTAAAAGATTCCATGAGCTTGAAATCATACGTTTTGAAAACAGTCTCATTGCTATAGACGATTTTTTCCATGGGTATTTTGACTGTTGCACAAGCAGGGGTGCTTTCCACACTCTGGTTATTAATATACATGCTTCTGACAAAGGTTCCTGTGCCGCGGCCTTCTGTACCTATTCCATCCCCTATCCTCAATGATTGCTCAATATTTATGTAAGCAAATTTTCTATCCCTGTCGTATTTGACGATATTTCCAAGGTATGTTCCCTGGTTATGCGGTTGTTTTCTGCTCATCAGATTGCCGCCCGGATTCCCGAAAAAATACCCTTCGGTAAAACCACGATTAAAAAGCTGGCGCAATGTGTGCATTTCACCATACGATATCTGGAAATCCGCAGGATTTTTAAGATATCTATCTATAAGACTCCTGTAAATTCGTACCACACCTGCTACGTATTCAGGGTGCTTCAACCTACCCTCGATTTTAAAAGAATCAATCCCTGACTCTATCAGGTGTCCGATACGTTCGCTTATATTGAGGTCCCTGGGACTCAGGAGATGCCCTTTGGCTCCATCAATAGTATATTTTCTCCGGCAGGGCTGGGTACAGTAGCCACGGTTCCCGCTTTTGTCTCCCATCATACTGCTAAACAGACACTGGCCTGAGTATGAGATGCACATAGCACCGTGGATGAATACTTCAATATCGGTGTTGGTTCGGGATTTTATCGTCCGGATTTCATCAAGGGAAAGCTCCCTGGCAAGCACCACGCGTTTTATTCCCATGTCTTCAAGGAATTGTACTCCCTCTGAATTGTGGATGGTCATTTGCGTGCTGGCATGAATTGGAAGCTGGAAAAGCTGGTCCTTTAACAATTTCAGAATGCCCATATCCTGCACTATGACTGCATCTGCTCCTGCATTGCAGAGGAATTGTACATATTCACTGACCCTTTTGAACTCTGAATCCTTGATAAGTGTGTCGACCGTTACGTATGCTTTGGCTTTGTTAATATGAGTGTAATCAATAGCCCATTTAAGTTCTTCCAGCGAAAGACCAGCATCATGCCTTGCGCCAAAAGCCTCTCCACCGAAATATACGGCATCGGCTCCATTCTCAATTGCTGCGATAAGTGCTTCTTTGCTTCCTGCTGGTGCCAATAGTTCGGGTTTGTGCATTAGGGCTAGTAATAATGTGGGGCGTTAAATAGGTGATGGGATTGGGGGGATTGTGTTGATGGGGGAAAAGTCTGGTTGTAATGGTAGAGCACGCCTGTTTTATTTTTCAAAACGTAATTATTGATTTCCCTGTACCAGCTCATCTGCCTGTTTCCTTATCTCCCGGTCTGGATTGTAGAGGTCTGATAGTACTTTCTCCTCTGCCCTTTTTTCTTTCCAAAATTTCATCTGCGATAGTACTTTTTCAAAGAGCTTGTTCCAGTTGCTTACTCCGGTTGGTGAGAGCTGCTAGGAGTCTCTATTCAATCTCTGTTAACTGGTGAGTTCGATATTTCCTGAGTTTTTCCAGATCGTGCCTGTATTTTTGGACTAAAGGATTCAAAAGGAGTGAACCGGCTTTGTCATTTTCCATTTCAGTTACTGCATCGAGCAGTTCATCAGGGGATATACTGTTTAGTTTTCCCTTGTATTGTGTTGAAAAAGCTGTAACTCTTTTTTTAATGGTACATATACCAAAATAAAAACAAGTATTCGGCCTTAGCCGAATACGAGTAACGAGTTTATAGTGCCCACGGCCAATTTACTGGCATCGGGAGTCATACTTAAAGACACAATTTTTGTTCCGTATTGACTTTCCAGAGAATAACTGGCTAGTTCATCACCTGCCAGATTATACATTCTGAGAATCCGTTCCTCACCAATAATTACATATTTTTCGTCCTTCGAGATACCTATGACACTTACATCACTGGCCATCTGTTTCATCCATTTTACATTGCCATTATTATTTTCAAGCAAATATACCTTGTTTTTAAATGAATAAGAATCCGCCTCATTAAAGGGTTTTGTTAGTATGTAATTACCATTCTTACAAATTTCAATTTCAACAGTGTTCACATCCAGTATTATCTCCCAGTTTTTGTTGCCATACGTACGATCAAAAGAATATACCTTATTAGCATCAGTAAGAACAAAAAGGCTGTTCCCGTCATCTGATACTTTTATGTCTCGAACATTTCCAGAAACAGCCTTAGACCAGATTTGATTACCATAATTTGTAAGATAGTAAACTCTGTTATCCTGGGTTCCCACCAGTATGTTCTCACCATTTGCAGAATAGTCGAAATCCAGCACTTTAACCGTTGAGAAGCTTGGTTTCCAAGACCATAACTCAATGCCGTAATTATTCACAGCATTCAAATGTGGTGCTCCTTCGCCACCCTGTATCACAACTCCGGTGTCCAACACACCAATTTGATTGATAAGACCTCCAGTAGTATAGGTTGTGAGTTCGACCCCATTAGTATCATATACATTGAAAAAATATTTGTCAGCAACAGCTACGTAATTACCATCATTTGAAACAGAAATATGATTCGCACTGTTCCATGCCAAGTTTGTAAGTAAATTCTTTGTCGGTGTTTTTACTATGACCTTCTGGGTGGATAAACCAGCAATGTGTTCACCATCATCTGATATGTCCACATCTTTTATTCGTATCCTGCTGCTCCAAGTCCAGGAAGGAGCACTTAATAACTTTACCGGGTCTACATCCTTTGTAACTGTTTGCGTTGCAGTTGCCTGGGGGGTGGACGTTGACGTTGAAGTAGCTGTAGTGTCTGGTGTTGACACAACATAAGGATCCACACATCCAGATATAACGATTGAAATTGCAAGCAATACACAGAATATAATTAATATTTTCCTCATATCCATTACCTCTTAATTCTACGTTCATATAGAATCTTTAATTGTTTTTCCGTTTAAATGACTTATAAGTTTGTATACACTTATAACATCTTTAATTAGAGGTGTTCACCGTAATAAATATAACCTACCAAAACATCAGGATAAAACCTTATAAATTATCATCATTTGAACGTACTAAATTAATAATATATTTTATATTAAAATCATTGAGGACATATTATGTTAAAAGTTAAGAATCTGGTCAAAGATTACGAACTGGATGACGCCAATGTAAGGGCATTGGACGGTGTCAGTTTTGAAGTGAACGACGGTGAAATTGTCGGGATTATGGGGCAAAGCGGTAGCGGTAAGACTACTCTTTTGAAGATACTCAGGGGAGTCGAAGGTTTCAATGAAGGCGAGATAGAGCTGGACGGATTGTCCATAACCCCGGAATCCCCTGATGATGATTTCAGGAAATTGAAGGGTATGACCGCAATACATCTTCAAAGGAACTTTGGACTTTGGCCCGGGGCTGCAATCGAAAACATTATCCGGAGATTATATTCCCAGCGTGTTGGTCATGAAGCCCTGCCAGCAAAGGAACATCCTGATTATGAGGACCTGTATGAAGAGAGCATGAAGTATCTCAAACTGGTTGGTCTGGACCATAAAGCCGAACATTTTTCTATGGTGCTCAGTGGTGGAGAAAAACAAAGACTTCTTATTGCAAGACAACTTGCAGCCAATCCTAATCTACTACTGCTGGATGAACCGGCCACTATGACCTGTCCTGCTACCAAACAAGAAGTCCTGGACACTATTAAAAAGGTACAACAGCATACAAATGTCAAGATAATCATAGTTTCTCACCTGCCAGAGATACACAGCTACCTTGCTGACAGGGTGGTTTGGATAGAGAAGGGAAAGGTGGTGGGAGATGGTAAACCCCAACCTCTTATCAAAGAATTCTTGACAAATATGAAACCAGTCGTGGCATTACCTGAACTGAAAGAGGATAAGGTGGTCATCAAGGTAAGGGATTTATGCCAGCGGTATTTCCTGGTACGCCAGGGAGAAGTGCTGGATATCGAAAACATGAATATTGATTTCAAGAAAGGTGAGATTGTAGCCCTTACCGGGCCCAGCGGTGCCGGCAAGACCACACTGCTTCATGCCATGGACGGACTCATCTATCCAGATGATGGCGATATCAATTTTTTGCTGGATGATGAGTGGGTTGACGTGGCCCATTACAGTCCGAAACGGATGGAACTTCGCAGAAGAACCAGTATCATGTACCAGGAATTCGCTCTGTATCCGAATGCACCCATCAAAAACCAGCTTGCCCATAAGCTGGGTGTCAAGGGCATGCATGTCGTGGAAGAGGCCCGTAAAAAGGCAAAGGAATTCAGTATACCTGAAAAAGACCTTGATGCCATATACAGATTGACTGATGTTGGCGGTGAAAAAGCGCAGCAAGAACTGGAAAAGATGGGATACAATCCCGACATTATGAGGAAACTGTTCCCAGCCAGTTCTATAGAGGAGGTCATTAAGCACGCCGAACCTATCTTCCATGCAATAAGACTGCCCCTGTCTGTCCTGAACGCAAAGCCATACCAGTTGAGTGGTGGTGAAAATGTAAGGGCTGCCCTTGCACTGGCCATGATAACCAATCCTGAATACCTGTTGCTGGATGAACCATTCGGCGATCTGGACCCCATTACCCTGCGGGAAGTGTCTAATGCCCTAAAAAATATCAGTAGGCATTTCGGGACTACTATCATATTAATAAGTCACCACATGGACTTCGTTACCGAAGTGGCGCACAGGGCAATACTTATCGACAATGGTGATATTACCATGGACGGTGACCCGCTTGCTGTGACCAGTAAATTAATTGAGATTGGGCATGCTACTTACATGGAACATGCTATGACCGATTATGCGATTAACAGCGATTAAACGGTAACTACTGGAGGATATTCCAGGCCGGATGGAAAAGCTGGTCAATGGTAATTAGATGGCTTCACATAGTACTTTATAGTACCAATAAAATATATTATTGAGACATTATGTTCCAAAATGATGAAACACCATATCCTGAGCAGCCCCAACTAAATGGGATTAATGAAAACATGCTTGACAATAGCATTAATCCTTCCACCGGCTCTTCCGGAACAACATCAGATGTGGAAAAGGATGCAATGTATACTGTTTCATCCAGAATTGAAGGCCAGGATGCAGGTGCGCACAATTCTACTGTACCGAATGAACCTGAGCGGCGCCCTTCCCGGCAAGGTGGTTCGGTGGGTCGTGGACTGATTTACCTGATTATCGTATTGGGGCTACTGATTGTTATTGGTGGTAGTGTTATTGCAATTTTTGGAGGGTTCGACACTCTCCCAATGGATTCGAATAGGGTGGCAGTGATATATGTCCAGGGGGTTATGATCACCGGGAATTTACCCGGAGGTTTGGGTTATGCTACGTCCGAAGAGATCAGTAAAAGTATACAGGACGCTGCTGATGACGGTGATGTGAAAGCCATAGTGCTACGCATCAATAGCCCTGGAGGGTCTCCGGCGGCGGCACAGGAGATCGTTGCTGAAATAAAGAAGGCACAGGAGAAGAAGCCTGTGGTGGTCTCAATGGGTGATGTGGCTGCCAGTGCAGCATATTATATCTCAGCGCCGGCTGACCGTATTATTGCGAACCCTGACAGTCTTACCGGGAGTATCGGGGTTATCTGGGTGTTCGAAGACCTGTCAGGTTTTTATGAAGAAGAAGGTATTGACTTTCATGTTGCCAAGAGTGGCGAGTTCAAGGATATGGGTGGCAACTGGAGGGAACTGAGCGATGATGAGAAACAGTACTCAGAAGAGGTTGTCCTTGAAGTTTTCCAGCGATTTGTAGATGAGGTTGCCCAGGGCAGGAACATGAGTCAGAGCGATGTTAAAGACCTGGCCGATGGCAGGGTATATACGGGCAGCAAGGCCATTGAACTGGGACTGGTAGATGAGACCGGGAATCTGTATGATGCTATTGATGTTGCGGCAGAATTAGGCGGCATCGAGGGTGAGCCTACGGTAAGTTATGAGAATAAGCCTTCGTGGTCACGGATACTGTTCGGTGGAGAAGCGAACACGGGTGCGGGGGTAGAAGAGTATCTTAGTTATCTTTTTAAGAGTCCTTTTGGAAGGATTATTGCATAGAACTATTATGTGCTATCTGGCATCTTCCAGCTATTTCTTCTGACTTGCGAAGCTGAGTAATGCTTGATAAAACCAGTTCAGATAATTCGGTTCAACAATTTCAGTTCCTTCGAAAGCATGAGATATGTTAGCCCGAAAGCCAGACTATCTGCTATAGGAAACGCCATCCAGACTCCTGTTAACTCAAAGAATCTGGGTAGGATAATTACCAGGGGGATAAGGAAAATTACCTGGCGGGCCAATGACAGTATCAATGAAGGGCGTGCCTTGCCAATGGACTGATAGAATGCCGAACCAACGATCTGGTAACCGATGAGTGGAATGGCGAGCACAATGATATGCATTGAAGATATACCCGAATCTATGAGCTGCTGGTCGGTGGTAAATATGCTAAACAACTGCCCGGGAAACAGGTAAAGGACCAAAAAGCCAAATACAGCAATTCCGGATGTAATCTTAATGGATAATATTACAGAATCCCGGACCCTTGTGAGGTTCCTGGCACCATAATTGAACCCGACAATGGGCTGCATGCCCTGAATAATCCCGAACATAGGCATAAAAAGTATCATGAAAAGGCGGTTAATGATACCGTATACGGCAATAGCAATATCCCCACCATATAACCCCAGGTTGTGGTTAATCAGAACAACCACAATGCTGCTCGAAGCTTGCCTGGCAAACCCTGAAATCCCAATAGCAAAGGTTTCCCTGACAATATCGTATTGCAGAGTCAGATTTTGAACCTTAAGTGCTATAATGCCCCTGCCTGAGATAAAATACTTCATAAGGTAAATGACACCAATTATCTGGGCTATGACAGTTGCCAAAGCAGCTCCTTTCACACCCATATGAAAACCGAAAATGAATATTGGGTCCAGAATTATATTGATGACACCGGAGATAACCATGACAAGCATGGCGTCTTTTGCATTTCCTTCTGCTCGCAGTACGTTGTTTATAGCCATTGAAAATGAAAAAAATATGGTACCGTACAGGATGATGCTGAGGTAGTCAAAAGAAAAGGGGAGAATGGTTGGGGTTGCTCCAAATATCCTCAGTAACGGAACGATATAGATGCTGCCTAAAAGTGTAAAAAGAGTACTGAGGATCAGGACAAGGGTAATCATATTACCAAGGGTTTTTTCAGCCATTTGAAGGTCTTTTGCACCCAGGCTGCGGGAGATTATTGATGCACCGCCTAGTCCGATGGTCATTGCCACTGCCATTAATATCATCTGGATGGGAAAAACAATGGCAATTCCGGCAATTCCCTGCACGCTGTCCTCACCCAGTCCCCTGCCTACAAATATGGTGTCTGTAAGGTTGTACATCGCCTGGACCAGCATACCCACCGTTGCGGGAGCGGACAGGTTTAGCAGGAGTTTGCCGATGCTCTGGTTGGCCATCAACTTATTTCGTTCATCCACCAAAGACAGCCTCTGAAATTGTTTTTAAAAAAAAATGTTCATTTTAATTTTTATCTTCATTATCATTTCACTGTTAATAGGTTGGTCAGATAGACTTGTTTATTATACACCGGGACCTGTTCTAAGATACAGGATATCATCCACAAATGCTTTCTAATGTGAGCTTCATCATTGATTCGATGAATTATACATTCAAGGTATATAAACACTTATTTACCTGTTCAATCGGTTTGACTGATACCTGCTTCATACTTCTGAATTTGATGCTCAGGACAATAATACCAATTCAAAAATGCGGCAAGGCGGGATTATTATGAGTATGGCTTTTGATGAACCTGTTGATGATGTGGGGCATGAAGGTTGCGTCTTATTGTATAATGAAAAATCTGCTTCATGGAAAAAAGCAAAGAAAAAGTATAAACACTGGTTTTCAGATTCAATTCATTTTCCTGTCCAAAAGGTATCAGAGGATTGGTTTAAAGAACACTTACCAAAAAGACTTGTTATTATGGGAGGGGATGGAACGATCCATTCGGTCGCAAATTCAATTCTGCGCAGTGGACTGGATATTCCAATGGGAATCATTCCAGGGGGTGGAGGTAATGATTTTTTTAAGAGGTTGATATATCGAGATGACCATAATGGTCCTGATGGTTTTGCGTATTGTGATGTGTTCGATGTTGAATATAATGATAATGCCACACAAAAATATGCATTTAACTCTTTAGAATGGGGAATCGGTGCCATGGTTGCCGCCAGGAGAGAGAATGATGAAGGAAAATTGTTGATTGGAATGCTGAAATACTTTTATCTGGCTATAAAGAGCCTGTTCACATTCAATTCCTGGAAAGCAACTATCCGTTTAGATGGGAAAGACATGGAATTTGATAACTTATCTGCAGTACTGGTAGGATTTGGATCAAGTAGCCTGGGAGGTGGATATATTTTATTCCCGGATGAATGTTATGGTCCCAATAAGAATAGACCGTTCGTAATGATCGCTGAGGGTTTTTCAAGATTTAATGGATTAGGATTGATACTTAAAACCATAAGGAAAAAACAGTATAATGACCCTCGTGTAACGTATTATCCTTTTCGTTCATTAGAGTTGATACCTCGCAGTCAGGAGAATATTATGCTCACGATAGATGGTGAATTAAATCCGGCACCACCGGTAACAATATCACTTAGCGATAAGAAATTGAAAACATTTCATGCACATTGAGCTAGAAAATTATTTGTTATTTGAATAATATTTTGGCGCCAATTTTTTATAAAGAAGTATACGATAACATCAAAAACGCACATCCTGATATGAAAGTGGGAACTGTTTTTGCGTACCA
>JAKRWB010000103.1 GCA_022353185.1 ANME-2 cluster archaeon
TTAATATATTTCGGCCTGAGCCCGACACCTGCCAAAATGCCTCCCGTACAACGTTTAAATAAACATCCAACAATGGAAAATTAAATATTACAGGAGGCACAGTTCCAAAATCCAGTGATATCAACAATTATATTAGACGCAGATTAACGCTGATTAACGCAGATTTATGGTTGCAGCGGTGTGGAAAAAAGAGAAATGACGCAAATTTAAGGTTGAATCAGCGTAAATCTGCGTGAATCAGCGTCTTGAAAATAACTGAAAAATGAGACAGTGTCATTACAGGAAGACAGGACATTGAATTCCAATAAACCCACATCTCCACCCAGAAAGGGGCGGGTGAGCTTGAGATCACGGATGTGAATAATTATTATATCGACCAGGGGCGGATGGGGTATAAGGGTGCTGGACGGGTGTCTTTTGCGATGCGGGGACGGTTGGGAGTTTGATGAGGGCGGGGATGAAGGTGGGAAAGTACAGGAAAGAGAATACAGTTCAATAAGTTTTTCAGACACGGATTAACAGAATTAACACAGATTTGCTGTTACTATGTCCTTCAATCATGCGGTTAAATTTAATACTATTCAAATAAATGGGTTATATAATGCTGAAATGTTATAACATAATGGTTACAGGAAAAGTTCAAGATATTAGTTTTAGATCTCTGATCGAGGATATTGCAAGGCTTTATAACCTGAGGGGTTTTGTTTTTAATGATATTGACAGCAGCATTAAAATGGTATGTTGTGGGGAAAACGGAGAAATTGCTGAATTTCTGGGGGAACTGCAGGCAAGAGGAGTTCATAAAGGATTGGTGATCGATGAAGTCTCGAAGGAAGAGTTACCTTTTCAAATGTATCTGCCTCAAAAATTTATGAGGCTGTATACTGATGAACTTGCTGATATTGGCAGAAAGTTGGATATTGGAAATAATATGTTAATGGGTATTAAGAACGATACTTCAGTTCTTCCGGATATAAAAGCTGGATTCGATTCTTTTGTAATAGAGCAGAGAGAACAGAATCAGTGGATGAAGGATCACAATTTACGCCTTGAGAAAATCCTTGAAAAACTTGTTGAAAAATAATCACATTCCCCCTTGAAATGGCATTTTTACCTAAGACAGATTTATCGCAGATGGAACACAGTTGCACAAAGATAACTTCAAATACGGTTGGCTGCTACCCGGCTTCCCTGGCGGTCAGCGGGTGCAGGGTAAGTGATTTGAATAACTTTATTAATATATTTACGCCGCCGCCCGACACCCGCTAAAATGCAACCAAAACAACATTTAAATAAACTGCACACATAATATGCAAAAAATGACCCAGAAAACATACAATTTGAAAAAAATTCAGAGCAATCCAGCTATTTATTTCCCTGAGATGTTCATATGAAGGAGAAAAGAACATGAAAGGCATTATCCTCGCAGGCGGCACCGGCTCCCG
>JAKRWB010000754.1 GCA_022353185.1 ANME-2 cluster archaeon
CATCAGACCATCTTTCCAAACTCGATGAGATGGTTACCCTCCTTTCCATTTCCGATGATCTGACCATTGCTTTTGTGCGCTGCAATGAACCGGTGTTATGCCATGCCCTTGATAATGAGATCAAACAACGGATGGGCAATGAGATTTTTATTTATGACATCCAGATGAATACGCAATCCACAAATCTTATACAGAATTTGCGAGATGCAGTGCATTCGGATTTGTATATCAATCAAAAAAATGAGATAAAAAAAATTGCATTTTTCATCTTTGGATTAAACGAAGCAATTGAAAAGAAAAATCCGGAGGGAAGATCGGAGGCGCTTTTGCTGCTCAATATGATGCGGGAGGAGTTCCTGAATATAAACCATGCCATAATACTCTGGATCAACAGCGCGTCATTATCCATGATCCTGAAAGAGGCGCAGGATTTCTTTTCTTGGAGGACAACTGTATTTGAGTTTGAACTGGAGCGAAAAGAACACGTTAAAACGTTTGCTGATTTTGGTGAGACTGATCTGTTCTTTTTGGATAAAGTGGAACTTGAAGAGCGATGGGATTATTACACCGGATTATTGAAAGACTATCAAGAAAACGGAATCGAGGATGCTTCAAAGTTTGCTGCTTGGAATTATAATCTGGGAATGATCAAATTACTTAAGGGTTATGCAGCTGAGGCGCTGAACTACTTTAAAGAATCCCTTGCATTTTCAGAAAAATTAGCAGATAAAATTGGGACTGCTAATTCTCTTGGTAGACTTGGCAATATCTATAGCGATTTGGGGGAGGTGGAAATAGCCATTCAATATTATGAAAAGGCGCTGGTCATAGCAACGGAGATAGAGGACCGGCAGGGAGAAGGAAACCACATCAGAAATCTCGGGTTGGCATACAGTGATCTGGGGCAGGTAGAAAAGGCAATAGAGTACTACGAAAATGCGCTGGTGATTGGAAGGGAGATTAAGGACCCGAGGATAATCAACTTTTGCGAAGAGAATCTCAAATCAATTAAATCCTGAAATACAGATTTGCTCAAATCATCCCATTTATTTTTACAGCAACATCCTCTGGACTCTCAGCCACCACAACCCCAGCACCCTCCAGCGCCTCAATTCTCTCCTTCGCGGTCCCGCCGCCGCCGCTTATGATGGCTCCGGTATGGCCCATGGTCTTTCCGTGCGGTGCTCTAAGCACGGCAAATAACCCGACAAGTTTCAAAAGGTACTTATTTTATAAACATGATTGAATTATTGGAGAGTATTCGCAAAAAAGGTGTGGAGGACTTCAAATGGTCGAAGAACATGAGGTAAATAAGAATGTGTCTGGGGGAACCGGAATAACAGCAGGTGGCGATGTTTCCATTGGTGATAACAGTGGTCAGGTTGCCATAGGAGATCATATTTCGCAAACACAAACCATCGGGCAATCAAATCTGGAAGAACTCAAAAAGAACCTTCTTGAGTTTCAAAAGGGCATTGCCAGATTGGGCCTTTCAGATGAGGATGAGTCTATTATTCGTGGTAATATGGCTGCGACAATCAAAGAAATCAAGAAGGAAAAGCCTGTAATCTCAAAGATCAAAGAAGGATTTGAAAGTGTTTTGAAAACCGTTAAAGAAGCAGGGAAAACCATAAATGACATTTCCGATCTTTACGAACCTGCAAAGAAGATAGCAACCCTACTGGGAATTGGATTGGCTTTACTTTAGTACAAGGAGATTCACAATGGGTAACCCTCCATCTGATAAGAAGACCGTACACGGTGGATCTGGCATAACAGCTGGTGGCGATGTTTCTATTGGAGATAACACAGGTCAAGTTGCAATTGGGACATACATAATCCAGATACAAGCCAATGAAAATGTTTCAGGCAAAGATTTAAAAGAACTGATCGATGACCTTGATCAGAAAAGGCAGGAAGAACTGAATAGGAAGATCTTGGAATGTTATTTCCCATCATCTCTCCCCGAGTACCCGCCCCGGCTAAGGGAATTTGTGACCGAGAACAGAGTATATGAAATAAACCAGGCCCTGATCTATCTCCATGCGCACCGCATCCTGTTCATAAGCGGTATGGGCGGTATCGGAAAGACCACACTGGCACGGGCACTGGTTGAAACCAGACCAGCAAATGTCCCCCTACCGTTCTGGTTTGATTTCGGTAAAAGAAGCGGTGCAACGTTAAGAGATGTGCTTGAAAAACTGGCAGGATACCTGAACTTTCCAAGTCTTATGCAATTCAAAGATGAGGGGAGAGAAGCGGGACTGGATGATATCAATAGATTGACAGATGAACTGGGGAAACAGGATACTCTCTGGCTCATTTTTGATAATCTCGAAACGGCACTGAATAACAGAAATTTCCATGACCCTGGAATAGATTCACTGTTTACCTCATTGCGGGATAGTACCCACCATGCAAAGATGATCATAACAAGTCGGACCTTGCCTGTACTTGCAGACGGGGAAAGTCTTATTGATATATTGGAGGACAAAAAACAGGAACTTAAGGGTCTGAAAGTTAATTTTGCCATTGATTATCTGGTAAAAAATGGACTTTATGAAATAGAACAATCACAACTGGAAGAGCTGGTCTTAAGTGTAGATGGTCATCCTCTGGCTTTGAAATTGTTAATAGGACTTGTTAAAAAATTTGGCATAAATGATACCCTGGATGATCTCAGTACATTCAAGAGACAAAGGGAAAGTACCATCAAGATAGCACGAAGACTTTTTGATAAACTGGCAGGCGACGAAAAGGAACTGTTAGAGCATATATCGGTCTTCAGGCAGCCCGAAACTAAAACTGCAATCAAGAAAATGTTTGCCGCAACCACATCTGAAGATGCTTTTGAGAATCTTTTAGAAAAATCACTCCTGGAGACCGACCATGAGGGCAGTTACTGGCTTCATCCGCTGGTCCGGGAATTTGCCTATGATGATCTGGAAGATAAGACAGAGGTCCATGAAATTGCTATGCAATATTATCTCTCCATCCCCATCCCAGAAACTCGTACAAAAAAGGAGGATGTCCAGTCATTAATCGAGGGCCACCATCATGCTTGCAGGGCTAAAAAATATACTAATGCTTTACATATTATTATAGAAAATAATTTACATACAAATCTGGATAGGTGGGGAAACTCCAGAACTCTTATTGACCTGTATTCAGGAATGTTACCTGAAGACCATTTTAGCGACAACATATTGTTAGATGATTTAGGTAACCATGGTGATGTTTTCGGAAACCTCGGATTGGCATACAGCCAACTGGGGCAGGTCGAGAAGGCAATCGACTACTACCAAAAGGCGCTGGCGATCACACAGGAGATAGGGGACCGGCGAGGAGAAGGTTATCAATACATGTATCTTGGCTATGCTTATAGCGTTTTAGGACAAATAGAAAAGGCAATTGACTATTATAAACAGGCTTTGGTTATAGGCAAGGAAGTCAAAGATCCGAGGATTATCGATTATTGCGAGGATCAGCTAAAATCATTGAATACTTTATAATGGACAATTTAGCCCAATTCTCTAATCTTCTCGGCAACATCCTCAGGACTCTCAGCCACTGCCACCCCAGCACCCTCCAGCGCCTCTATCTTCTCCTTCGCGGTCCCGCCGCCACCGCTTATGATGGCTCCGGCATGGCCCATAGTCTTGCC
>JAKRWB010000104.1 GCA_022353185.1 ANME-2 cluster archaeon
CCTGAAAAATATTTGAAAGCTGTACAATCTTCCATTCTTCTGGAATCTCCCCAATCTCGGTCTGCTTAAATCGAGTATGTCCGATGCCGCGGGTGAGGAGCTGCTGCAACAGGCCCCGCTTGACGGTGCGGGTCTGGTCGATAACGGCCTGCGTGGCCTGGATGGCATCGTCCACGCTGCTCAGGATGGCGGCGATTTTTTTTTGTTCTGGGAGGGGGGGCAAATCTATTTCAATTTCTTGTAATAATTTTAAATTCAGTCCATTGCGACCATAATCTCCAGAAAGATCACGAAGAGATTGATATTTACTATCTAAATAAAAGAAAAGATAATCTGCATTTAGAATATCACTATGTGCAATAAACCCTGCAAGTGATTGATTACAAGTAACGGATGTTCTCAAGATTGCTACAGTACCACGTGTTCTTCCCTGTCCATTTAATGCGATCATTACAGTTTCTTGTGGAAGCAAACAAGCATTTGACGATTTAAGACCATCTTCTGTTATGAATTCCTTTGTATCACTGATGTATCGCTTGTGAATCTCCCCCGAAGACATCCATGGAATATCACCGCCCCAATAGTGCGGTTCCATTCGTTTTGGGGTACCACCAGTCTTTATTTTTGCGAGGTTACCTAATTTACATCGAACCCAATCATCAAGTATCATATCCTAAATCCTCTATAAACTGCATCATTCGCTCTTCTGCTCCATCCCTTTCCATTCTAAATTTTTTTAATTTATTCAGTTCACTTGCCACATCAATTTGCTTTTCTTCCTCCGCAATCTGCACATACCGCGCGATATTGAGGTTAAAATCATTCTTCTGAATCTCTTCAAGGCTCACCACACGTGAGAACCGTTCTTCATCCTCATATGCATGAAAACCTTCACTCAATCTCCTGACATTTTCCTCAGACAGCGAATTCTGATTCTTCCCTTCTACCATCTCCTCTGCCCCGTTCACAAACAGCACCTTCCCCTTGCGCTCAGCAGATTTGGCTTTATTAATAAGCAGCACACACGCCGGGATTCCAGTCCCATAAAATAGATTCGAAGCCAGCCCGATCACAGCCTCAACAAGATCATCCTCAAGCAACCCTTTGCGAATCTTACCTTCAGTCCCGCCCCTGAACAGTATCCCGTGGGGCAATACCACTCCCAGCATCCCGTCAGGTTTCAAGCTGGCTGCCATATGCTGCACCAAGGCCAGATCGCCATAACTCCTGGGAGGGCAGCCGTATGTATCCCTCCCAAACTTATCACCGCTACTCCATTCATCAT
>JAKRWB010000105.1 GCA_022353185.1 ANME-2 cluster archaeon
TTTGATGCAGTGGTACAGGTACTGGATGGGGAGACCGAACTCACTATTGGCGGCGAGAAAGTAAATGCAACTTCCGGCCAGATGGTAGTAATGCCAGCGAATGTACCTCATGCGGTACAGGCGAGGCAGAAGTTCAAAATGCTGCTGACCATGCTGCGGGCATGATCTTAAGCATGCCTTAATCCATATCGACCTATTTCCTACTTACACGGATCAAATTTCAAGCAGCCATTTCCAGAGTGGATAATATGATATATTCACTCCATTCCGTTCTACTATTTCCTCGGTGTCCTCTGTCAATACCATTGCGTTAGCAATTCCAAACTCTTCGCATGCATGACAGAGTGAACGCTCTTCTCTTATGCGAGTCTTATCGTTTCTCACATCCCATAATATCTGCAATAATACCTCTACATTTTGCCCCATCTTTTGCACAAAATCAACTTCATAGCCACCCTTGCTTTTCCAGTAATACACCTCACTGCCACGTCTTGTAAGTTCAAGGAATACTGCATTCTCTGCAAGTTTGCCAAGGTCTGAAGTAAACCTGAACGATACGGCATTCCTGAGCCCTGTATCCACTGCATATGTTTTTTTATTTTGCTTGAACTGGCTCTTCAGCTTGTAGGAAAAAACAGGCAGATCATGTATCAGTAGCGATTCTTTGAGATACCCAATATATTTTTCGGCTGTTTCAAGTGCTATATGTGTCGCCTTTGCGACACTATTGGATGAATACTCACCTGTTGAGTTTGTCATCATTAACAGACAAATCTTCGCCGCAACTTCATAAGATGCACCGAACCTTGCCAGGATGTCCCTTGCAATTATATCACTATAAAGAGAAGTCAATATCTTCTTCTGGTTGAATTCATCCATCCCGATAGTTTCGGGGAAGCCACCATCTTCAAGGTATTTTTTCTGGTAATATAGTATCTCTTTTCTCTTGTAGATGAGATATTCGGGTTCACAATTTACCCATCCACTTTTTTTAAGGTATTCTTTAAAAGAGAACGGCATTATGTTAAACGTGATGTGCCTGCCTGACAACACACGACCCAGGTCTTTCGTTAGCAGACTTGCAGATGACCCGGACAGGAATATCTGGCTGAAACATTTTGTGTCATACAGAGTCCTGACCCAACGCTCCCATCCTTCTTTTTGCTGAATTTCATCAAGGAATAAATGCGATATTTCCGGATTTATTTTATAGATGCTGGTAAGTATCTCATCCAGCGGTGCAGCGTTTATTGCCGGGTCATCGAAATTCAGGAACAGGATATGCTCTGGCACCACGCCAATGTTCATCAGGTATGCTGCCGTCTGGTAGAGTACTGTGGTCTTACCCGAACGTCTGACCCCGATAACGTCTTTGATGTGAGGGGCATCGAGGGACTTTATTATCGAATCAGTCACATCACGTTTTATTCCTGTAAGGTCTTGAGGCATCTTTTTTTCTGCCCACCAGGGGTTCCACAAACGTATCGACTGTTCTAGCATGTATGTTATGTTTATGTTGTGACTATATATATTATTCGACTATACTCGAGTATAATTAATACTTATATTCAACTTAAATCGAGTATAATTACTAATTATATTCAACTTAAATCGAGTATAATTTAACAAAATCCTCCACTCTCATCTGTGCACTACCAGCTACCATATCATCCAGCACATTCCTGTCATACCCAAAAGGACGCAATATGCTCTCGGCGGCCCGGAGCGTAATATCATAATACTTCTTTTTGTCATACACCGTGTCCGAGTCGATCAGTTCAGCCGCCCTTACCCTGTTGTGGTAATACCTTGACCTGTGGTCGGTGTGTATGTACTGTACCGCCTGGCCGGGCTGTACCTCCACGCCTTCTTCCCTTAACTGGTACAGGGCCGCAGCCTGGCTCCCTTTTTGCCGGTAATCTTCCAGTTTGTGCCTTGTGTAGATGGTGAACACGAGTTCCCGGGGGTCAGCCCCGCCGCCCAGTATCTCATTGGCATAGTGACGCACCACATCCAGCACACATGGGATGGTACCGTATAGTTCATCC
>JAKRWB010000106.1 GCA_022353185.1 ANME-2 cluster archaeon
GCCTCTGAGTATTAGATACATATCCACAACTGTATTTTCCAGCGAATCCCATTTCCTGTATTTCTCTGTAAAGACGAGATGCAGTGTATGGGCCTTCGTGAAGTTTTGTGATGATGTATTCTTCGTATTCGTCAAGTTTGCTCGTTTTTTTGATTCAGGTAGAGATGTGTTGTTCAAATATTTGCTTACTGTTCTCCTGTCAAAACCGGTTTTTTTGGATATTGCCCTGATGCTAAAACCCTGTGCATATAGATCTCTTATCATAAACCATTCCTCAATTTCTAGCATATTTTACAACCTTTGGTGTTTTCACCAAGATTGTAAGGTGGTGTATTTTTAAACCGCCGAAAATGGGGAATTCTTGACCGCCGTTGACAAATCTGGCACACTGCCTTTTTTTGTTCTCATTTTCTATTATCCATCCCATAAATTTTTATGTATTCATAAAGCTCCCTCATCTTTGATGTTGATGCATTTACAATAGCACCACAATTAGGAAAATCTCCATGTATCCCGGATTTTTTAATCCCGTGGTTTTTTTGTTTTTTATGTATTCATTAAACTATCGTTTTTGATTGGGGTTATGTGTCGTCTGTCTGGATCGGCTAACATCTGGAAGTTAAGATTACCTACAGATTCTGTATAACTGTTTGCTATTGCCTTTGTCTGGTCAAATGCTATCATAGAAGATTGTTGGGGCGGCAATGCAGGTATACAGCACCCTGGCTCCAAAGGCGGTTGGGTTTCCTGTAATTAAGGATTGAATAACACGCAGGATAATTAAAACCTCTATGCCCTCTGTGGTTAGTATATTTTAGCCAATGCTTTCTCAGCGGCATAAAAGTATAGTTAAACAATTATAAAAAAAAGTATCCGCGCCCTGTGCATTGGGATGTCATATGGATATCCCAGGTCAGAGCAGCGGTATTTTTATTTTAGATAACACAAAGCTTCAGTGGTTAAGAGTCTCTTCTCTTTCGTCTGGACATTATGAACATCACTCCCAGTACTGAGAGTACAGGTAGAGCAATGGTGGGAAACTCTGGTATTGATACATCATCCTCGCTAATGATTACTGTTGTGTCGTCGAAATCTGTGGCGCCACACTCATCTGTCACAGTCAATGTAGCAGTATACGTTCCATCATTTGTGTATGCATGTGTTGGGTTCTGATCGCTGCTTGATGCGCCATCCCCGAATTCCCAGTGATAGGAATATGGAGATGTGCCGCCGCTAGCTGCCCCTGTGAAACCGATCGGATCATTCACATCACCTGAATATGGACCACCAGCGTCAGCTAATAATTCATCAGTTATAGGATTTACAGTAACTTGCTCAGTATCATCATCA
>JAKRWB010000107.1 GCA_022353185.1 ANME-2 cluster archaeon
CTTGCACTTTTAAAACAAATATTCGATAAGAGAAGCGACAAATCATATGACTGGGCATTTGCAACAAACCAATCTGGCATAAATCTGGATTATATTATTCCATCATATAAACGGAGATGGAGAATTGAAACTGGTTTCCGGGTTCAGGATGAAGCATGTATTATGTCAAAATCAAAGGATGTTAGTATCACGTATTTTTATTTTGCTTATGAACAAGTGCTGCAACTGCTATGGGTTGTATTGTACAAAGATGAGGTAAGTTTCAAAGTGTTCATGATGGATATGTACGAAGAGTGCGTAGCACGATCAAAAAATATATGATTAGATGGCCATTTCCATGACTCAGCAACATGGAGATGTAGGTTGATGGATCATTAGGGAGCCATCGATAGTATGTCCACATCTTCTCAAATATTTGTGTGCGGTGTAGAGAGGACTATCTCATATAGACATATTGTTCGGAGATACTGCTTAACTGAACTTAACCTGCACGATATAGATAAATTCTTACTTCATAAACTCCAATACCACAGCCATGTACCTGACAGAAAAAATCTTAGCAGGAAGGGGAGATATCAAGGCAGATACTGTTCTGCAACACTGCCGGATACTGAACGTCAACACTAAAGAGGTCTACGAGGCAGATATCGCAATTAAATCAGGTTTTATCGTCGGTATTGGCGATGTATCAGACCTGAAAGGTACCAGCACTGAAATCATCGAGGTGAACCACCGTTATGTATCTCCTGGTCTGCTGGACGGGCATGTACACTTCGAATCAAGCATGGTCACCCTATCCCAGTTTGCCCGAAAGGCAATGGAACACGGCACCACCGGCATCGTTATCGACCCTCACGAAATCGCAAATGTACTTGGAAAGCGGGGCATCGAATTGATCCTTGAGGAGGCAAAGCACCTGCCACTGAACATCTTCGCTACCGTATCCTCATGCGTACCTGCCACACATTTCGAGACTGCGGGCGCATCCATTGACGTGGCCGATGTCAGGTTGCTTATGGACAATGATATGGTGGTGGGGCTGGGCGAGGTGATGGACTTTCCTGCCGTATTGAACGGCGATGCCCAAAAGATGGCCATGATACAGGCTGCCCATGACAGGGGGTTGGTAGTGGACGGACATGCGCCAGGATTAACCGGCCCGGACCTGTGGGGCTATATGGTGGCCGGCATTTCCAGTGACCATGAATCCCTCACCTGCGAGGAGGCGCTGGAGAAACTGCGGTTGGGTATGAAACTGATGCTCAGGGAAGGCTCGGCTGCAAAGTCACTTGACAATTTCCTGCCCCGTTTGCTGGAGGATGGCGTATCCCTTGAGAATGTATTCTTTGTTGCTGATGACCAGCATCCTGAGGACCTGCTGGCTGGCCATATGGACACGATTGTGCGAAAGGCCATTGCTCTGGGCCTGAGCCCTTTGGATGCGGTGTCAATGTGCACAATAAACACGGCCCGGCACTACCGTATTGACCATCTGGTAGGGTCCCTCAGTATTGGCCGCAGGGCTGACCTGGTAATCCTTGATGACCTGGAAAGTTTCAGGATACATTCTGTAATCGTAGGTGGCGTACCGATTGCGGAGCAGGCACCTGCCTTTGACTATCCTGATTTTGTATTCGATACTATCAGGTACAGGGAGATAGAACCAAAAGATTTACAGATAATTGGAACTCCTGATGGCAAGGTTTCAGTGAATGTAATCAAGGTGTTCCCTGACCAGATATTCACTGAAAAGGATAGTGAAGAGCTAGTTACCAATGGGACGGGGATATTGTTGCCCGATGCTGACAGGGATATCCTGTGTGCGGCTGTTATAGAACGCCATGGTAAGAACGGCAATATCGGGTTGGGTTTTGTCAGGGGTTTTGGTTTGAAGTCAGGAGCTTTTGCCCAAAGTATCGGGCATGACAGCCATAATGTGATTGTGACCGGAACGGACCATGCTGACATGGCACTGGCTGCAAATACCATCCGTGAGATGAAGGGTGGTATTGT
>JAKRWB010000755.1 GCA_022353185.1 ANME-2 cluster archaeon
TGTCCTGCATATACGAGGCTTGACCAAATACTGATATAAAACTTTCCCATTAATAGGTAAGTCCAGCACAATTGTGCAAAATTACTACATTAATTATACAAAAAGGCACAAGATGCAGATTCCGTCAGTGGGCTATATTCAATTGGCCCAACTGGAACCTGTTATGCTGCACCTCTAAAAATCATTTGGTATATCAACCCGATTCATCAATTGATTCTTCATCTTGGTCGTCTTCATTTAATAAATTCTGACTGTTCAGATTAGATCCGAGCTTTGGCAAATCCCCTTTTTCAACATTTGACAATACAAGATTTTGTTGAACAAGATTCGAAGCTGATTGTTCTGCAAAATTAATTCCATGTACTTCAAGGTCTGGTTTCTTTTGTGACTGAACATAATTGATTAACTCATTCAATTCGTCTTCAATGTGCGCATTTTTTTCAAATGATATAAATTCTCTATTATTCTCAAGAGTATGGCAAACGCTAATTACCGTTGCAATATAGTGGTCAAATCTAATATCGCTAAGAACGCCTCTCCTTTCAGATTGCAGCGAATCTTTTATACCTTTACCGACACCTACATCTGATTGATAAAATTCACCCTTAATTTCAGTTGAAATAACATTTGATTTAAAGTAGAATTGATTAATTAACACATGAGAATCCTTTATTAAGCTGTCTCCCATGACCACCATTAAAATACCAGTGATCGGCAATGCAAAATCACCTAAATATATAGAAGAAAGTGGGCTTTTGGTTAACATAAATAACAATCCAAAAACCCATAACGCATATCCTGCATACATTGCAATTTGGGCAGATGGTATATTTTCATTTTCTATGGGTAAAGGTTGAGTTTCAACAAGTGCATTTCCCTTTGTAATACCAGTGTTTTCCACGCCTTCAATGGTTGAATCTGGCTCAGTTCCATTGAACCGTTTTGGATAATCATATTTCAAATGTTTTAGGCCATCAATTAGAATTCTAAAACCTTTTTTCGGATGTCCCCCCTGAATATCTTCAGTCTTATGAACACGGAATGCGGATGGTGTTTTTGTGGGTATTAATCCAAGGCTGAAAATAAAGTTTAGAATAATCCCTGAAAGTAATATGACAATTGTAAAAATGTAAAATGATGTGCTTATATCGGCAATTTTTATTGATAATAATACTATTAAAAGTATGATAAGAAGCGAATATTTTACTGCCCTATCGCTTGCTTTTGCTGCAATATTTTTAACATTTCCTCGCATATAATAAATATTCTTAGAGCCTAACAGTCTCAATATCTGGGTTGACAACGATTTATCTACATTATATATATCAATCTCACCAGTTTTGATTGAATTAACAAGCTTGTTAGTATCAATATAATCTTTTGGTGCATGCAGTGGAACCCAAAGTTTTTTTAATGCAAAACCTCCACTAACCAATTTTGAAAAACCTAATACTATTGTAATTAAGCTTAAAATTGTTAGAATATAATTCTCGTCATTAAGACTCAAAACAAATACAATCAGGCCAATTAAAACGACCAATATTCCAATACCTACGGATACCTTACCATAAAGTATTTGCGGATTATCAATTTCAATCGTATCTTCTGCAACTGCAATAGTTTCATTCAAATATATCAAACCTATATTTTAAATAAATATTAAGTTGAGATATACAAACAAATGTAAAATAGTTATCTATTTAAGTAATTTCACGTGTCGCACATCTAAAAACCTTTTTATTTATATATAATACATGCATAATGTGGCTATATGTCATGAAATTTACGAATATATAATTCTATAAATTCTTCTAATTAATTACAGGCCCGCCATATCCCCGTATCTTGAACTCGGCCCCAATTTCCTCTGATATCTGGCGGCATTGCTCAATATCCACAGGTGGCAGAT
>JAKRWB010000756.1 GCA_022353185.1 ANME-2 cluster archaeon
AAAGTCGCACGCTCCGTTCTTAGAAGAGGGAGAGCGAGTAATCGCTCTTTCTTATTCGGCTGTTCATCTGTGGTTAATTTACCAAAAAGCCAGAAAAACAAATACAATAATAATCATGCAACTCGTAATCAACACCCGCGGTTCATTCCTTAAAAAGAACAAGAACTGCTTCCTGGTAAAAACCGATGACAAATCCTTCGAAGTATCGGCAGATAAAGTGGATTCCATTCTCATCACCACATCGGCCACTATCACCACCGACGCTGTGAAATTCGCAGTTGAGAACAACGTCGATATTGTGTTCCTGGACCACTTCGGCGACCCTTACGGCAGAGTATGGCATTCCAAACTTGGCAGCACGGTGCTTATACGCCGCCGCCAGCTGGAAGTGTCGGACCAACCCGCCGGATTTGATATGGCAAAAGGTTGGATTATTACTAAACTTGAAAATCAGATCAATTTCCTTAAAGACCTGAAAAAGAACCGTCCTGAAATGAAGGATGAACTGCAGGGATATATCACTGACATGGAATCATTCAGGGACGACCTGTCAGTTATGAAAGGCACTCTTGATGACCTGCGAGGGCGCGTCATGGGTCTGGAAGGTATGGCTTCCAGGATATATTTTGCAGCACTTAACGCTATCATGCCTGATAGGTGGAAGTTTGCAGGAAGGAGCCGTAACCCGGCTGTGGATGAATTCAACTGTTTATTGAATTATGGATATGGTGTGCTGTATTCAATGGTTGAGAAAGCGTGTATTATCGCAGGGCTGGACCCATATGTTGGTTTTATGCACACTGACAATTATAATAAAAAATCACTTGTTTTTGACCTGATAGAGATGTATCGCAATTACATTGACAGAAGCGTTATTAACCTGTTCTCAAAGAAGCAGGTCAAGGAGGATTTCTTTGACAGCATACCAAATGGATTGACGCTTAACAAAGAAGGAAAAGCATTGCTGATACAGTCTGTGAATGAAATGTTTGACAGGACTATCAGCTACCAGGGCAGGAATATCAAAATTAGGAATACGATTCAGTACGATTGCCACAGAATTGCTAACAATCTGATCAAATAGGGGGTAGATGGGTATGCTGGTTTGGGTTATCTATGATATTACAGAGAATAAGATTCGAAAGAGGGTAAGTGATTCATGCAAGAACTATGGCCTATACAGGGTACAAAAGAGTGTATTCTTAGGTGACCTGAATTCAAACCAACGTGATTCTTTGGGCTTGCACTGTGAAGAATTAATCGACCCGGATGTTGATTCTGTGTATATTTTTCCTATGGATGAGCAATCGTTTAAGCAAGTAAAGTTGATTGGCCAGGCTTTCGATAAAGACCTTGTCAGTGATGAAGTAGTTACCATGTTTTTTTGAGGCGGTTATGGAAGATACAGATACGATAATTACAATATCGGATGTGCTGGAATACCTGTTCTGTCCGCGATTTACTTATTTTATGTATTGTCTTGATATCCCGCAGCATGAAGAAACGCGGTTTAAGGTGCTTAAAGGGCGGGATGTGCACGAAACCAGAAGGATGACAAATGCAGAGTATGTGAGGAAGAAGCTTAATTGTATTAAGAAGGAGAGAAGTGTCTTTATTGCATCAAAGAAAAATCATATTAAGGGTATAGTGGATGAGGTACTGTTGCTGGAAGATGGCACGGCTGCGCCGTTGGAGTATAAGTATGCCGAATATAAGGATAAGATTTTTAAGACGTACAAGTACCAACTTGTGCTTCACGGTATGATGATACGAGAGAACTATGATATGGAAGTGAATAGAGGGTATATCTGTTATATCAGGAGTAATAACCAGGTGAAACAGGTTGATTTTAAGCCATCTGATTTTCAAAAAGGAATTGAGATTATTGAGAGCATAATCAATATTATCAATAAGGGTGTATATCCAAAAACAACAAGGAATTTAAGAAAATGTGTTGATTGCTGTTACAGGAATATCTGTGTTTGACCTTTTTTTCTTGTTCTTATAAATGGTTTGATAAATATGCAACAAGATTTTTATGCTTGAAAAACAAGGAGTAATCAACAATATTTTGCCAAAATCAAGGCAAAACTTGTAGTGTCACCGACCGACATCCATTAAAACAA
>JAKRWB010000757.1 GCA_022353185.1 ANME-2 cluster archaeon
GAAGAATTTCCACAATTCTCAAGAAAATCAGACTCGTTTAGCACATTAAGCCATATAGTCTGCCAGAGTGTGTCACCCGTTACTATTGTCGTCAGTGGACCACCACCTCTTAGAGATGTTCTATACCCTTTACCTCCACTAGGTGCATTAGTTTGTAACGTGAAAAGAGCCATAGCACTACAGGCTAAACACATTCTTTTTACAGAATCACGCTTAATAAAATGATCTGCATTATCTTTGATAGTTTCGTCACCCGGAATCTCCACAAGCAGTTTATCAATTTCATTGCTTTTCCATTCACCAGGTTCTAAATCCTGCATAAATCGAGGACCATCACCATCCAGATTAAACGCATGAGACACCTTTGCAAAAGCAGTCTTCAGTTCATCAGTCTTGGGAGGTTCAACAAATCCAGCCCTCCAGTTCCTATCTTTTTTCGGAGCCATTGTTGTCTGCACCAGACCAATTAAAAACTGGATCAAGGCCCCATTAAAATCTGGACGGTTAGCATCCAGACTCACAATAGGATTTGAGCCAATATAATCAGTAACCTGCCACGGAGCAATAATTTCCCGTTTACCATCAGCTCTTCGCACTGGAATCCATTTTTCATTTATCAAATTAAATACCACTATTTTAACACCTCTTCATTATCTTGAATCGTACTAAGTCCGGTAATAGAATCATAAATAACCTGAATACGTTCCCCACGTTCGTTTTTCGCAGACCCCTGCCATTTATCCCCATCTGCTTTGGATAATAGTATGATCACAGCCCATTTACCCTTATCAGGCATCGAATTCATTGCTTGCTCAAGCCCTGCCTTCAAAGCTCCATCATATTGTACCATATCCTTAATTTTTCTCTGGCTTATACTCACCTGACTGAGTTCCCATGCATACTTTTCATCTGCCATCCAGGGAATTACTGTATCACCATCCCATCTTGCAAGACGCATATTTGTGGTTAAATCCCCTAGACGTGTTGGAGTTTTGGTATCATCCAACCACTGGCCGACAGTAGCCCCATATCCTTTGACAGGCAACAAACGATTAAGCTTTGCAATTGAAATTGCAGCCATATCATCACCTTTTGCCTTATCATCCCTCTCCCTCAGTGCCACTGGCACACCATTTCGGGCATCACCTCCAAAAAC
>JAKRWB010000108.1 GCA_022353185.1 ANME-2 cluster archaeon
TGCAGAAGAGCGTCTTATGGTCTCCTGAGAAATCTGGAGGTCACGGGTTCGGATCCCGTCCTGGGCATTTTATTTTTTCATAGTGCATAAAGTATAACTTTATGTAATCAAGTTAATCCGACTATAGGACGGATTTTCTTATATAGAAAATGACTCATCTTATCCATTTTTAGTATAAGAAATTTATATTCATCATTAGATCATATATATCTAAGGAGTCCAGATGAGAGAAGTAATCCTTAAAATTTCAATGCCTGATAACTGGGTAAAAGATGTTACTACAAAATATCCTAATCTCATTAAGTTTAAAGAATGTATGCCTTATGGAGAATCAGGTGGTCGTGGGCTTATTGAGATAGACGATACATTAGGAATGACCGAGAATATTATTAAAGAAATCGAGGGACATTCTGACGTCTGTAAAATTGAAATATCTCCTCTTAGAAATGGAGGTGTTTTAGGTTCTATTATTACAAACAAGTGCGTCGCATGCAGGGCTTTAACCGGGTCTGACTGTTTCCTGACATCAGCCTTAAGCCTTGGTGATGGAAGTGTAGAATGGAAATTAATTACAGGTGGAAAAGGTTCCCTGGTCAATTTGATTGACAATCTTGAAATGAATGGATGCAAGGTTGAATTGAAGAGTACTGAAAATATATCATCTGATAATTTACTCACCAAGAGGCAGGAAGAGATTATCCAGGCTGCTTTTCAAAAAGGCTATTATGATTGTCCAAAGAGGATTACAGTCAAAGAACTTGCAAAAATCTTTGATATTTCTCAATCCACACTGGGTGAAATCCTACAGAGGGGCGAGAAGAAAATAATTTCAGATCATTTATGTAGAAAAAAATGAATATGATTTTACATCCATTTTGTTTCATTTGAATTGTGACTCGTTTTTTCTAACCCCGAATATATTCGGCATAAATATAATGGTAGGGTACAATGTTTAGGATTACCTAAACTATGAAATAGAGATGATACTTTTGGAACAAACGCTTGCAAATTTACAACCAAAACAGAAAGCAACGATATTAAGACTCGAAGGTGGATTTGGCTTTCAGAAAAACGTACGATCAAGAGGTATACTTGAAGGAAAAATTCTTGAGGTAATAACCAGACAGCCCGTTGGTGGACCTATTGTCATCAGTATTGAAAATAAAAAGACCGCAATTGGCAGGGGAATGGCCATGAAAATTATTGTAGCGGTGGAATAATGGATATTAAACAAATAAAGAAAATTTTGCTGATGGGAAATCCCAATGTCGGTAAGAGTGTGGTATTTTCCCGATTAACAGGAGCTAATGTGATAGCTTCCAATTATCCTGGAAGCACTATCGAGTTTACAAAGGGATTAATGCGAATAGATGGCAGTAAAATGGAACTGATTGACGTTCCCGGTACATACTCCCTGGAACCGACAAACACAGCAGAAGAAGTTGCAGTTGAAATGTTGGATGAAGGGGATTTAATAATAAATGTCATTGACTCAACAAATCTGGAGAGAAACCTCTACCTTACGCTTGAATTATTGAAGCGCAATACTCCGGTGGTAATTGCTTTAAATATGTGGGATGAGGCAAAACATAATGGAATTACAATAAAAATAAATGAACTGGAAAAGCTATTGGGCGTGCCTGTTGTGCCCATTGTTGCACTAACAGGTGAAGGTATAAAAACACTACTATCACGCTTGAAAGATGCACCCATTCCTAAAGTCATATCACAAAGTGATTCTGAAAAATGGACTTACATTGGAGAGATAATCAAAACAGTACAAACAATTGAGCACAGGCACCCTACAATCTGGGAAAAAATATCGGATGCTACAGTAAAACCAACAACCGGACTTCCGATAGGATTAGTTGTGATCCTTCTGACATTCTCCTTTATCAGATTTATCGGCGAGGGTCTTATTGGCCATGTAATTGAACCCTTATTTGACCTGTATACGCCAGTTGTAATGGAAATAAGCCATGCTCTCGGCCCCGGTATATTCCATGATATAATTATCGGGAGGTTGATTGAAGGGAATATCGACTATGTACAGTCAATGGGACTTCTGACTACCGGCATTTTTGTACCTTTCGGAATGGTACTTCCGTATATCCTGGCATTCTATTTCGGCTTAGCAATTCTTGAGGATACGGGCTATTTGCCTCGCTTATCTGTACTCGCAGACACCATATTCCACAAATTCGGACTTCACGGTTGCGGGATAGTATCTGTATTTCTGGGCTTGGGGTGCAATGTGCCCGGTGCTTTATCCACCAGGATACTTGAGACGAGAAAACAACGGTTCATATCGGCCACACTACTGGCTATTTCAGTACCGTGTATGGCGCAGATTGCTATGGTATTCGGCATTTTAGGCAGTTATGGGATGGAATATGTGCTGATGGTCTTTATTGCTCTTATTATTACTTATGTATCAGGCGGCTTAATTTTGAACAGGTATATAACAGGTGAAAGTCCGGAACTATTTCTTGATATTCCACCCTACCGCAGACCCTATGGTAAAGCCCTGCTAAAAAAGACATGGATGCGTGTAAGGATTTTCCTTACAGAAGCGATACCATTCGTTTTCCTTGGAGTTCTATTTATCAATATTTTATATGCCGTAGGCATTATTGACATCCTGGGCACGTTTTTTGCACCTGTAATAAGCGGCATATGGGGCCTGCCAAAGGAAGCCGCAGCAGCTTTGCTTATTGGCTTTTTAAGAAAGGATGTGGCGATTGGTATGTTGCTGCCCCTTGGAATGAATCCACTTCAACTGGTAATCG
>JAKRWB010000758.1 GCA_022353185.1 ANME-2 cluster archaeon
ATGGACCCGGCGGGATTTGAACCCGCGGCCTTCACGTTGCGAACGTGACGATCTACCCCTGATCTACGAGCCCAAAAAAGAACTGTGGGGCATAGGAGCCCCGTAATATATGTAAATATTTTTTAAACCATTGAACGAGCTTAAAGACGTCCCAGTTCTACAACTGAAACACTTTCGACCTCATCCACTGCCGCAAAAGCCTCTTCCACCTGCTCGGTACCGCCTTCTATATCTCCCACAAGCACCAGGGCGATAATGGCTTTCAGGCCGAAAGCTATGGGCTCTTCTGAAAATGCACGGAGCTTGGCACCTTCGGGTATGACCGCTTCCAGCCTACCTTTCAATGCTTCCAGGTCGGTCTCCACGCTCACAGGCATGATCTTGATCTTGGCTGCTACATCACCCATGTTTTCGCCTCAGGGTCCCTGGAATTCGCACTTTGGACAAGTATATGGGTTGGTCTGGTGCCGGCACATAACGCACCTGCCGATTTCTCTGCCGCATGAGGGGCAGGGGAATCGCACGTATCCTTTTTCTATGAGTTTGACTCCGCATGATATACAGTATTCTGCATTTTGTGTCATCCTTGTATTCTCCTTCTTTGAAGTTTCGGTATTAGTATGATTATTCGAACTTAAAGCTTGTTCTCCCCGAGTATCTGTGTACCAGAGTTAACGTCTCCATCCATTGCAGCCAGTACGCGCTCAGGATACCTGCCGTTCACCACCTGGCAGTCCAGCCCATGTTTCAGCAATAACCGGGGCAGTCCCCTGTCCACGCAGGTTTCTTCCATGTCCAACAGGTCACTGGCATGAAGGCAGGACACCAGGCTGCCATTAAGATGGATGCCGTCCACGTCAGTTGCCTTTACCAGCCTTGCCCCTGTTTTCCGGGCCACCCAGGCCGATATGGTATCCGAGGTCACGTCCCATGAATGTGCCAGTCCGCTGTCGTCCTGCTGCAACAGCCTGTACGGCAGCAGGATGCTCACCCCTGGCTCCAGCGGTTCCAGAGTTGTGGTCAGCGGGCAGCTGGACTTGTCTGCCAGATAGTAGGCATACTGTTCCATTGCCAGTACTGCCATCCAGTGTGCGGCATCCTCGCCGGTGCCTGATGCCTGCTGGAAGGTCCTTACGGTATCGGCAAATACGCCGCCTCCGGGTACAATGAGGACCGATATGTGCTTCTGCCTGGCCCGATCATCTATCTGCCTGATGAGGGGGGACGCGCAGTCCTTCAGGCTGCCACCGAGTTTTATTACTACTCTGGGGGTATCGGTCATTATCAGGGTTATGGGTGGGGTGGGTTATAAATTCTGTTTATTTGGATTTTGGGTGGATGTGTTGATACGAGATAGGAATTCGCAAGGTATATATCCGAGATGGTTAATGGAATAAGAGGCAGAGTGCCCGGGAAGATATTTCCAAATTGAAAGGTTCTGTTGGCAAGATCTCTGGACACATTTCATATGTGCATAACAGGGTATAATCTGGGAAAACGCTATATACAGGCCTGGGACATTTGTCCGGGGTATACCGGGTGACTTATGCTCCCAAGAGGCAATAGAGTAAAGAATAATTATTTTTTCAAAACTAAATGTAGGCGTATATTTCCACTAAAAAGTTGCAATCATAAATAAAATGAAAAGTTAATTACTTTCACTCCGCTCCGATTTACTATAAATAAAAAGAGATCTAATATGTGATTAATAATTAAAAAATTTTGCATAGGAGATGAAAATTATATTTGATGCCTCGTACAACGAACCTTTAAGTCACTTTTGTGATATATTAGATGTATCTAGGGATACTCTTGCTGAATTTATGATCAATTATTATGATCTCGATAAAGCTGGTTTTATTCTCACTTTGATTTTACTGTTTATGCTAATTATTACAATTTTGATTTTTATCATTCCATCCTGGCGTTTCGTGGCTTATTTTTGTTTGAAAAAAGTAAATGAGATAATAATCAATTATATTTGCTTAACTTTATTACAAACTCCCTTGGTACATCACTCTTTTTCTTATTGTAGAGGATCTCTATTAACCCACATTATCATTAATCCGCTTATATATGTTTTACATATAATTGTTCAAATGTTGAGGTTAATGAAAATATTCTGTAAACAGTCCTGCAATCGCAACACAATTTTTGATCCGATATAACACAACAGGATGGGAGATATCCTGCCTACTGGTTAACTGTCTATCTGTTAGGGATGTTTTAGAAACCCTACACTGAGCGTAGTGGCGTGTGGGATCGTTGACTACCATACCTCAAAGCACAAGATTCATACTACCACATTAGATGCCCATGTAACCCCCAAACCAGCATTTGAAATCTTAATGAGGTATATTCAGCGTAATTAAAGCAAAGCAGATTGCCCGTCATTGATTTTTTACTACCAAAGCCTTACTGTATACCCTTTAAACTACGATTAATACAATCCAGGGGTATAGAGCACAATCGTAGTGTGTTCTACTGCAATAACCAAAGTTGATATTTACAATAACACGTATTTAACGTATATTTCCCCTCCCCAAGACAGGACAGGTACTTTATTTGCTTATTTGAAATTTTTTTATTACACGTAATTAACGTATGCTGTCCTATCCAGAGACAGGACAGTCCTTTAATTGTTACTTTTTACGTTTTGCTATTAACGTATATTTGTATCCTCTCCAAATTGATTGGTAATTCCGAAAATCAACAAATGCATTTCCACTAATCTGCCAATATATTATCGCCTT
>JAKRWB010000109.1 GCA_022353185.1 ANME-2 cluster archaeon
CGCCAGAGGGGGAGCCATGTGTTTATGCAGAGAGGAGATTCAATTGTTACTGTTCCCTTGAATAATCCTGTTAAAAAAACCACCCTCAAGAACATATTGAACCAAGCAGGCGTTTCAATCGATGATTTGATGGAACACCTTTGAATTTAAAGAGATGGAAATGGTATTCACGCTGTGCGGGGTGGCGAAGTGGTGGGGGGCAATACGGTTATGTTCTTCGGCGATGGTAAGCGTATCGAGGTACGGCACCAGGCTCACAGCAGGCAGGCGTTTGCCGGGGGGGCTGTCAGGGCTGCCGGATGGGGGATGGGGCAGCCGGCAGGGGTGTGGGGGATAGCTGATGTGTTGGGGCTGGGGAAGTAGGAGTAAAAAGCGGCATATGCAGGACTTGTACATTGTACAGGCTGCAGGGTGGGGGATTTATACAGAGTAGAATTATTTTATTCATAATTACTATTTGGCAAAAAAAAGGGCACTGATGGATAAAAGAATGTCGAAAAAAATTGATTTATCAAAACAATAAACAAAAATAATTATCCCACATTTATCTGCATTACGATTGAAATCCTATTCATACCTCAAAGCATCTACTGGCTTTAATTTTGATCCCTGATATGCAGGAATAAAACCTGCAATCAATCCAACAGAAAAGGATACTGAAAGAGCTATCAAAATAATGTTCAATGAAACATAAGTCCCTCCGCGGGCCATAGGCAGGCCACCCAACAAAGAAGGCAATGCTCCAGATAGGACAATCCCCCCGACCACTCCAAGAATTCCACCGGCAAGTCCGATAAGTCCCGCATTGAAAAGAAATATGGCCAATATGTCCCTGTTTCTTGCGCCTATGGCCTTCATAATTCCGATCTCTTTTGTCTTCTCCAGGACTGAGGTAAACATAGTATTTGAAATTCCAACAGCACCGACTAAAAGCGAAACAGCAGCAATGGCTGTCAGGAATGTATTCATTGAACTCATCATTTCTGACTTCACTTCTGTCATTTGTTTGTTAGTGGATATGGTGAAATCCTTGTTCTTATCAGTAACATGCCTGGCAATCATTAATTTATTCTCTATCTTCTCAACGACTGTATCAAGGTTATCTTCATCCTTGATTTTCACGACAATAGAATCATAGGTGTCCTTTTCCTTCTCATCCAACATTTGATAGGCCATCTGGATAGGCATGATGATATTATTGCTCTGGCTATCGAGTATTCCAACGATCCTGAATGCACGGCCATCTATGGTAATCATCTTGTTTATGCCCAGCGG
>JAKRWB010000759.1 GCA_022353185.1 ANME-2 cluster archaeon
TCTGCTCCATCACGACTGATTTCATGTTGCCGTACTGATCCTCAAGCGCGCGGGCCTGCTCCGGCTGAAGCTCGCTGTAAAGGTCGAAGTGGGGGTGTTCCAGGTGCTGGAATATCATATTCTTGTCGCTGTTGTAGAAATCATAATTGCCATTGACATCGTTTGAAAATTTATAACCCTCATCAATATCTATGCCAAACAGGTTTTCAGATGAATCTATATTAATATAATCTATGTGAGGATTACTGATGTCAAATGGGTGATTAATAATTTTTTCGGCTTCTGTTGGTTTAACTTCAGGTGTTTGTTCTTGAGTAATGTCTTCTGTCTGTGCAGAATCATCTATGGGATAAGATGTGTCTGTTTCAGCAGGTATAGGATTGCTGCCAGAACCATCGCCCGTATCGGTGCAACCTGCAGATAGCAGTACCAGGATAAGGATGGCTGTGGTCAGGAATTTGATGAACGGGTGCATGGGATGGAAACTATGCCAAAAATATTTAAGGATTGTGATTAAATCTGGTGTGGGTTTGGATATGTTCAGACACTGATTCTGGTTTGCATCGTCTGTGAATGTAGAATGAGGCCGCCGCCAACAGTTAAAATATAAAATTTGAGTTATGCTCAGGGGGTAGGAAATTCATAACACTGCACCGCAAAGCACGCAAAGTTATGGTCGCAACGGCTTTGCGAACTTGGCGGCCTTTGCGATGGGATGTTTGAATGATACCGTACATCTGAGTGTATCAGCTTCCATCCGCGGTTCGCACTGAATTGACTGCCAGCCGCCCACCATTTGCACTTACCTGGCTGCCCGGCCCAAATGCAGCTGCCTGCCGGCAGTGGTGGGGTGCTGGCGGGCGGCGGAAAGAATATTCAAATCTTGTGATAAATAAGATTCTACAGTTTACAAGTTCAGGAACTCAACCAGTTCCACTGTCCGGTAGACCTTCACACAATCCTGCCGCTGAAACCCTTTATCTTCACTCCATATCCCATCCACCTTTGTCTTAATCGCAAGCGCCAAAAATGGTGCGTCATCGGGGTCAATATCCTTCATAATCTCCTCAGCCAGTGGATAGCAATCAGCATATTCGTCATGTGGGTAAATAGAAATCCTTGAGAAAAGTACATCCATGACATGTTGAAGGTCATCTGAAGTTAGTTTTGACTTTTTTTTAATTAGGTCGGCATGTTTCATGATCTCGATGAAGGTATATTCCGGTGCCATGAGTTCAAAATCTGAATCCATAAGGATGCTGCGCCTGACAGAATTGGATATAAGTGAAGAGATGATTATGTTGGTGTCAATAACAAGCCGCATTATGCCATCTCACCAGGTTTATTTTCATGGTGTTCTCGTATGGACTTTTTAATAAGTTTTGAAATCTCGTCAGCATCCATTTCTGTGAGTTCGCTTTTTTCAAGAATGCTGTCAAGTATCTGGACTTTACTTGCATATTCCCACATGGCATTTCTGGCTATGACACTCCATTTCACTTCATTATGATGTTTTATGACCTTGTATAGGTCATCTGGGACTGATAGGGTCATGGTGGCCATATACATAATTATGTATATACACATACTTATGTGTATTGTTGGAAAATACGGGGGTGACGTTTTTTATCAATACTGTAGTGATGCTTGTTGTGCTGATCCTTGTCTCTCGCGGCGGGAATGTCTTTACTGACTTTGGCGGGGATAAGATTGAGGTTGGCGGGGATGTGAGTAATTGTGAAAGAATTTGTTGGGAGTGTTGTCGGGCTGAAGATCCTATAGCAGCTTGCCAAGTTCCACCATATGATTTATGTCGATGTACTTGTTAACTACCTTAAGTGATTTATTAAATATGCTGAAAGTCCCCAATACTTATTCTTATATTCAGTCTCAAACTCTAAAACTTTTCCTTCAGTTCCACCAGTCCCCTCATACCTCACAGCGACTTTGTCCAGGGCGCCGTCGCGGTCGGTGTCTATCTGCTCCATCACGACTGATTTCATGTTGCCGTACTGATCCTCAAGCGCGCGGGCCTG
>JAKRWB010000110.1 GCA_022353185.1 ANME-2 cluster archaeon
TACACAATATAAATATAATATTTCATAAATATTAAAAACCGCTATCAGGAAAAATTATTTGAAATTTGCAGACACCTGCAGAAAGTGAGATCCCCAGCAGCGCACCCACTACACCGAATCCGGGCGACCTCTGGGATGGCAACTGGTTCGTTGATGAGGGGTCGGTGGTGGTGCGGGTGGGGGCAGGTGACAAGAAGGACGTGTGTTGTGCTGGAATAAAGCGAATTCACCGCAAAGCACGCGAAGGTCACAAAGACAATGTTGTGTCGGCTTCGCGTCCTTTGCGTTCTTTCCGGTGAATAATGTAATTTAAATAATATTTTAACTGTAACAATAACGGCGTAATCTATCAGGCCCCCCCGGCCTTGTATAGAACAGCCAGCAGTATCCCCAGCAGCACACCTACACAATTAAGAATATATTTTCCGATGCTTGATAACGTTGGAATGCATAAGGTCATCCAGCGGTTTATTGATACAATAGTTCAAGATTGTTGAATCAATATAAAAGTATATATGGGTTACGAGTAACCATTGTAATTGGTATAACATTGGTGTAAATCCTTTCACTATTCGGGATATTGATGAAAGTTTTTATCGCAAATTTAGAGCCACATGTGTTGAAATGAAAATAAAAGCCGAAGATGCTATTAACGAAGCAAATCATCTTAGTTGAAAAAAACAAGGGAAATTAAGCTAATACATCATCAAAAAAAGGTGACGAAAAGGGATGATTTTTGCATGGATCAAGAAGAAACATATGAAAAAGTTTGTTCCGAACTTGAATATCGTCGCGGGATAATAAAGGATGTAGAACAAGCTCATTCTCCTGTGCAGAGACATCTTTTCTCTGAAGCAAAACGACTAATAAGAAATATTGATGCTATGTATTTTTCAGGTGACGTGCCGATTGCCTACTTTAAACTACTGTCGAATTTTGACGAAACGGAAATCATAGAGCTTCATCGTCGTGTTTGGAATCAAAGTCGCATACCCTTTCTTTATGTTATTACTCCTGGTGAGTTGCGGATCTACAATTGCTTTGAAGAACCTGCTAATCCTGAGATAGAAGAATTGGATGCACAAGAAAGGCTTATCGAACACTTTGATATAGCAGCAGGAATTCTTGAGGGACTTAAGAAATTTTCAAAATCTCAGATTGATTCTGGTGCTTTTTGGAAATCGGAAGAAGGGCAGAGATTTCGAAGCGATCGAAGGGTAGATCAGAGACTCCTTGAAAACCTACGTATTACTCGTGAAAAATTACACAAACAAGGTTTAAAATATTCAGTCATCCATAATCTGATAGGACGATCTATTTTCATTTTATATCTCGAAGATCGTGGTGCAATTGATAAAGATAGATTCTATAATAAATTTTTAGATGGCGCAACGACGTATTCTGATGTAATCGAAGACAAGAGCGCAGTATACCGATTGTTTGAAAAATTGAAAGAAGAATTCAATGGTGATCTTTTTCCTGTGACTGATGAAGAGCGAAACAGCAAAGTAAATAGTACGCATTTGAAATTCATCAGAGAGCTTTTTTATGGAACAGATATGGATACAGGTCAGCAAACGCTCTGGCGTCCTTATGATTTCGGAGTTATCCCAATCGAACTCATAAGTGCGATCTATGAAAAGTTTCTACATACAGAAAAAGAAAAAGGTAATCTGTCAAAAGAAGGTGCTTATTACACACCACACGCCCTTGTCGAATTTATATTGAATGAAGTGTTGCCATGGCCAAGTGACAGTGACCATCGGTATGAACTGAGCATCCTTGATCCGGCATGTGGTTCTGGTATTTTTCTCGTTGAAGCGTTTCGCCGGTTGGTCGCGCGTTGGAAGTTCAGCCATAACGAGGAGAACATTCCGATTCCGGAATTGGAGCGCATTCTCACTAATCGTATTTATGGCGTTGACATCAACGAGGATGCTATTAGAGTGGCTGCATTCAGCCTATACCTCGCATTCATGGATTATCTTGAGCCCAAGACGATATGGGAGCAAATTCGGTTCCCATATCTGGTATACCACCCAGATGATCCGGACAAGTATGGACAGAATTTATTTCCAATGGATGTATTTAAAGCGGGACCATTCGAGAACATGAATTACGATATCGTAGTAGGCAATCCACCTTGGAAACGCGATGGTCTTCCTGAACACATATCATATTACCTTAGTAGTAGAGGCTTTGCTCAGGAGATTGCACAAGCCTTCCTGTGGCGCGTCCGCGATTTTTCATCAAATGGGAAAATCGTCTTATTGGCAACAAGTAAGATTCTATTCAACACTGAAACAAAAGACCGTCACTTTCGGAGTGAGTTTTTCGGAAAAAACTATGTAGAAACGGTTGTAAACTTCTCTGCGCTAAGAAGAACGAAAGGGGGAAAAGGGCGACAACTTTTCGTATCCGCAGTTGGACCTGCTACTGTTTTCTTTTATCGCATGAATGCACCCAGACAACCTAAATCCACCATATTGTATTGTACACCCAAACCAACAAGGGCAGATAATGCACTACCTGGTATTACCATAGACGCTTCTGAGTTCAAATTTCTACCTAGAATGAAATGTAGCACCTCCGATAATATCTGGAAGGTGGCAATGTGGGGGACACAACGAGATTTAGAGATTATAGAACGGCTTCAAAATTATGACAAATTGGCAGCACATTTCGGTACCTGTCAGAGCGATTTATCGTGGAAAAAAGCACATGGGTTTCAAACGTCATCTAATCCCAATAAAATGAAACCTAATGATCAGTTATCAAATATGCCGTTTATTGATGCGAAAGACATCACACGTTTCCAAATAAATCCGGATAAAATTACGAAAGTAAAGCCAAAGGCTTTTTCCACATTCGGCTGCATGGAAACATATTTTGGACCCCACATCCTTATAAAAGAAGGACAGGCGAATAAGAAATTTTGTGCAGCGTTTACTGAGCAAGATTGTGTTTTCCGCAAAACAATCACCGGGGTGTCTGGACCTTCTGATAAATCTGCTTTGATGAAAGCGATCACAGCATATCTAAATTCTTCATTTTCATCGTATTTACTATTTATGACCGCTTCAACATGGGGCGTAGAACGTGAAAGGGTGAATCCAACAGAGGTTTTCCAATTACCGGATTTGCCATTTCGTTTTACGGATGAGCAGATAGATAAGCTGGCAGGGAATGTTGATGCGATTGGTACATTAATGGCAGATGGGTTGCCTGAGACCGATGCGCATATCTATAAAATCGAAGGTGAGATAGATCGAATTATTTATGAAAGTCTTGATCTGTCTAAATCTGAGCGATTTTTAATCGATGATGTACTTGAATATAGTCTAGACTTTTTCCAAGAAGGTGAGAACTCCAAAGCCTGTGACATAGTGGAGACTGAAGACCTTAAAGCTTACTCAACAACGTTCTGTGATGCGGTTAACAGCATTCTACAATTTGGAGAATCGAGGGCAAAAGCAACGGTTTATGATGGTGATGCGCCCCTTCGTGTAGTATCCATTCGCTTCAGCGAAGTTAATGACGAAAGAACTGTAACGGTATCTGATTCTACCGATGAGTTGGAAAAGGTTTTATCAAGACTCGACAGGCAGATTGTAGAAGAATATTCTGGAAGTATATATGTTAGACGAAATGTAAAAATCTATGATAACAATACGCTCCATATAACAAAACCTGATGAAAAACGCTTCTGGACTCGTTCAATGGCTCTGCGTGATGCAGATGAAACATTAGCTGAAGGATTGAGGTGGAGTAGTTGAACATGTTGATGGATTTTCAAAACACAATTGGGCGAGCAAGTGACGTTATTCCGAATGTTGATTCTAATTTCGAGCAAGCGTGTCTCTGGATTATGACAGAAGCCTTCAAACAAATGAAACGAGAAAAACGCTATGATTTAACATGGAAAGAAACATGCTTTTCTGCTTGTTTGGTTGGATGCATGCAAAAAATCAGACATGAAAAGGATATAAGATTGAGAATCGATCCTGAAAGTCATTTATACCGAAAAGAGATGTTAAATTGTACAGAAGATCCTGATACTGCCCCCAGAATTGACATTAAGATCTCTGGGGGCTGGGTACGCGAGGATGTGTATTATGGAATCGAAGGAAAAGTTTTGGTAGAGAACAATTGGAGGACACGCAATGCCAGTTATTTACGTCGTCGATATATTACTACAGGAATTGATAATTTCGTCAACGGTCGATATTCAGACAAAATGGACATAGGTTGTATGGTGGGATACGTAGTTCAAGGAAGCGCCTCTGAAATTGCCTCAAAAATCAACACTTCGCTGATACGCGATGGACGAAATAAAGAAAATATAATACTTCATGTAATTGATGGTTCTTCAGATTGTTACCTATCAAAGCATATGCGTACTACAGACCATAAAGAAATCGAACTTCGCCACGTCTTTTTAACATTTGTTTAAGGGATTTATTCCTGTACTCAGTAGTTAGAAACACATTTACTTCAAAACCGGAAAAGTCTATGAAACTCACTTTCCACAGGTATATTTTGAAAACAAATCTTTTTCTTAAATATTGAATAATCTCGCATGATCGCACTTTCCGCACGTCTTTCATCAAACATAGTATTTTTCGCATTCTTTGCCCATCAGACTCAAAATCTCCCAC
>JAKRWB010000111.1 GCA_022353185.1 ANME-2 cluster archaeon
GCTTTATGGAGAAAGATAGCTGATGAAAATAATATTGATGACCCTATTGCATTTCCTCAGACGCATAATATTGGAAAAACATTAGTAATCCCTGATTAAGGAGTCCTGTTTGATGGAAGGGAATCTTATAAATGTTGCCAGTTTCAAGCTGCTCTTTGATGGAAATGAGCTTTCTGATGAACTGCTGATGGCTATTAAAGAAGTTACGTTTGAGGATGATATCAATCTGCCGACAATGTTTGTCATTAAGCTGAATATTGTTAATTTTATGCAGGGAACATGGAGGGGGATTGATCTTGAAAGCTTCAAGCCAGGAGATACTGTCAAGCTCTCTATGGGTATGGACAGTGCAGTGGAAATAATGACCGGTGAGATCACAGCACTTGATATGACATTTTTAGATACTGCTTTTTTAGAAATAAGAGGTTATAATAAACTTCATAGATTAAGATTCGGGACAATGCGACGTTCTTTTAAAGATATGAAAGACAGTGATATCGCTTCATCTATTGCTTCGGAAATTGGTCTAACCCCTGAGGTTGAAGATTCCCAAAAATCCCATCATTATCTTTTCCAGAATGACCAGAGCAATTACGAATTCTTACTTGAACGCTCAAAACGTATTGGCTTTGAGATGTTTGTAAATAATGATACATTTATCTTTCGAAAATCACAGGAAGATAAAACACCTGAATTAACTCTTGAATATGGTGTGGATCTTGATAGTTTTTCAGTACAGATAAAAACACTGACTGAAGGAAGCCAGGTTGAGGTAAGAGGCTGGGACATCAAGAAAAAAGAAGTGATAACGTCTACTGCTTCAAGTGGAAGTGAGAATACCAGGATGGCAGGTCGAGAATCAGGTTATGACTTTTCACAGAGTGCTTTTGGATCGTCATCTGTTTGCATTGTAGATGATATGATCACTGATACTGATGAAGCGCAGAATATTGCAAAGGCAAAATATAACCTTATGCTTAAAGAGTTTATATCCGGAGAGGGAAAATGTATGGGGAATCCCCGGATTAGAGCAGGTATGACTGTCGAGATCAAAGGGTTCGGAGAAAGGATCAGCGGAATATATTATGTAATCTCTACAATACATTCAATCAATGAAGGACTATATACAACAACTTTTAAAGTGAGGAGAACCGGCATATGAGTATTACTGAGATCTTAGAACTGAAAAAAAGATCTGATTCAAGAATATTTGGTGTTGTAGTCGGGATTGTTACTAATAATAAAGATACTGAAAAACTTGGACGTGTAAAGGTCAAGATCCCCCGGATAAGTGGTGAGGATGAATCAAACTGGGCAAGAGTAATATCTTTTATGGCAGGAAAAGAAAGAGGTGCATTTTTCTTACCGGAAATTGATGATGAAGTGTTAGTTGCTTTTGAATATGGTGATATTAACATGCCGTATGTCATCGGATCATTGTGGAATGGAAAGGATGTACCTCCTGAAAATAACAGTGATGGAAAGAATAACATAAGAGTTATCCGCTCCCGGAGTGGGCATGTGATAACACTTGATGATAGTGATGGATCAGAACAGATAAAGATCATGGATAAAACCAACAAAAATATGATCATCATAGATGCAAAAAATAATACGATCTCTATCAAGTCTGATAAAGACATCGAATTATTAGCACCTAACGGAAAGGTAACTATAGAAGCAATGGATCTTGAAACAAAATCAACTGCATCTACCAAGATCGAAGCTACTTCCAGTCTTGATGTTAAAGCATCAGGCAACCTAAACATTAAAGGGGCAATGGTGAATATTAATTAATCATGGGACTACCGGCAGCTAAACAGGGAGATCAGATCACAGCAATAGATATTCATATTATTATGATACCAACACCTGGGGGTCCAGTTCCAACTCCACTACCTCATCCTTTTATGGGTATTATTGATAATAATCTCAGTCCTGATGTAAAGATAATGGGTATGCCTGCTGCAACAGTTGATTCAATGGCTTCGAACATTCCACCTCATATCCCACAAGGTGGACCGTTCCAGAAGCCTCCTACAAACAAAGCAACGATAAAAATGGGAAGCGTCACGGTAAAGATTAATGGAAAAATGGCTGCAAGAAATGGTGACATGGCAATGACCTGCAATGATCCGGTAGATCTGCCAGTAGGTACGGCAATTGCAGTAGGTACAGTATTTATAGGGTGATATGAATGGAAAAGGATTTTCTTGGAGTCGGTTTTGGATTTCCCTTGAAAATTGAATCCGGAAAAGTTACGTGGTCAGCTTATGAAGAATCAATTAGAGAATCTATACTGTTAATCCTTGGTACTGTAAAAGGTGAGCGTGTTATGCGGCCTGACTTTGGATGTGGGATACATGAACTTGTTTTTTCAGCAAATAATATATCCACTGCGACACTTGTAATATTTTATGTAGAAGAGGCTTTGAAAAAATGGGAACCAAGAATCAAACTGATAAACGTTGATGCTAATCCTGATAATAACGAAAAGGGACGGATGAATATAGATATTGAATATAAGGCTA
This sequence comes from ANME-2 cluster archaeon, assembly GCA_022353185.1. Classification (GTDB taxonomy): domain Archaea; phylum Halobacteriota; class Methanosarcinia; order Methanosarcinales; family Methanocomedenaceae; genus Methanocomedens_B. Next base: position 2,532 of record JAKRWB010000111.1, read on the forward strand.
TTTCGACTAATACGCGGTATAACCTTGTATATCCTTTTTACCTTGGTGAGGGATAGATGCAAAATAAAAAGCCTGTTCTG